>NZ_JBFAPO010000050.1:0-86234 GCF_040676755.1 Dactylosporangium sp. NPDC049525
TCCGCCGCGTGCACCTGGTGCAGCTGGTCCAGCGACTCGTGATCCTGACCGGCCTCAACGTGGCCGTAGTCAACGCCGCCGTTGTCGCCGCTGTCGCCGCTTTCCCACTCGCTCATGGTGTCTCCCAGGTATCCGGTGTGGCTGTCTTGTCGCTGTTGAATACAACGTTAGACAACCCCGCGACCCGTCGAATCCCCGAAACGTGCCACCGGCGCGAGCTCAGCGGACGACGCGGCCGCTGACGTTCGAGGCGGGCTGGGGGCCGTAGTGGCGGGAGTCGCGAGCGACCTCGCGGTTGTCGCCCATGACGTAGAGCATGCCGTCGGGCACGGTGACCGGCACGCAGTCCGTGGCCGCGCCGTGCGTGTAGGGCTCGTCCAGCGGCGAGCCGTTGCGGCGCACCGTGCCGCCGTCACAGTCGATGGTGTCGCCGGCGACACCGATGACCCGGTCGACGGTGGTGAACCAGCCGCCGTCGCCGGCGGGGACCCGCAGCACGACCACGTCGCCGCGGTCGATGCCCAGGACCCGGAACGTGACCCGGTCGACGAGCGCATGGTCGCTGATGCCCAGGGTCGGCGCCATCGCACCCGACGGGATCGAGCGGACCGTGAAGGTCGAGAACGCGGCGGCGGCGACCAGGGCCGCGGCAACGGTGCGGCGGGCGCCGGGCCGCACCCGCCACGCGACCCGCAGGCCACCGGCGGTCCAGCGCAGCACCGCCCAGGTGCCGGTGACGTGCTCCAGCTCGGCGACGACGGCGGCGCCCCACGGGTCACGGGTGCGGAACAACGCCACGGCCAGGACCCGGCGCGCCAGCCCGTGCGCGGCGGTCATGACGCGGCCCGCGGGCGCAACCGGACCACCGGCGCAGCAGCCGCGGCCGCGCGGCGCTCCAGCCGCGAACGGGCGAGGGCGGCGCCGTCGGGAGTCAACCGGTACAGGTGGCGCGGTGGACGGCCAGGCTGCTCCGCCGGCTCCCACCGGGTCTCCAGCAGCGCCCCCTCGGCGAGTCGCATCAGGATCGGATACAGCGACCCGGACGCGAGCCCGGTCTCCCGGCTCAGGTCATACCCGTACCGCCAGGCCTCGGGGGCGGTGAGCAGCGCCTCGAAGACGTGCAGCGTCTGCGGCGACGTGTGCGGCAACCTCGGCATGCCTGAAACTCTACATATGAAGACTATGGAGCGGAAGCCCTGAAGGTTGCGGCCGGGGTGGCGCGGGCGCGGGCGAGGGCATCGACGCGGCGCAGGGCGTCCGGCAGGCGGAACGCGCCGGCCATCGCGGCGACGAGGGCGGCGGCGTCGGGAAGGGGTACACCGGCGGCGGTGACGAACAAGGGGCGCTCGGCGCCGCCACGGCGGACGGGGATCGCGTGGGTCGCGCTGTGGAAGGCGGTCTTCGCCACCCCGATGACGGGGATGCGCAGCTCGTCGCGGACGTGGGCGCCGAGACCGGGCCGGCCGGCCGGGTCCAGGTCGACGTAGCCGTCGACGATGAGCAGGTCCAGCGGCGGCAGCGGGTCCAGCAGCGCGTGCACGGCGGGCAGCTCGCGCTTGTAGAAGGCGCCGGGCTCATACGGGGCGACCTCGTCCAGCCAGGTGACGCGCTCGTCGACGAGGGTGCCGAACGTCGGCTCGACGGCGACGACCAGGGCGCCCCGGGCGCCGCCGGTGTCGGGATAGTCGACGTCGATCGCCCCGTAGCGCCGCGGATTCACGCCAGCAAGTGTCCCAGCTCTGGAGTGAGCGCGTCGAACAGGTTCTGGTCCGGCTCGGCGCCGGTGGCCTGCAGGACGCCGCCGAAGAAGCGGCGGATGGAGACGGCGAGGATCACGTGCAGGATGTCCTGTTCGGACAGTCCGTGGGCACGTAGCTGGTCGGCGTCGGCGGCGGTGACCTTGCCGGGGTCGGCGGCGACGAGGTCGGCGAAGTCCATGACGGCGACGTCGACCGGGTCGAGTCCGGCGTCGTGCCAGTCGGTGGCGATCGCCTGCAGCGTGGCGTCGTCGTAGAAGCGGGCGCGCAGGACGCCGGCGTGGGCGAGGCTGCAGTAGGCCGCGCCGATCCGCCGGGCGGCGACCAGGGTGACCAGCTCGTAGCGGCGCAGGTCCATGCCGGCCTTCACCGACTGCGACAGCGCGCCCCAGTGCTGGTAGACCTCGGGGGCGAGGCTGAAGACCCGCTCGTAGTTGGTGGCGGTGCTGTCAGTGCCGCCGGGGATTCGCAGGTACGTCATGCCACGCAGACTAGGCGGCTCAGGCCACACGGTCGCCGGTCTCGGACGCGACCAGGGCCTCGGCGAGCTCCGACAGGTCCAGGCCGAGCGCCTTCGCCAGGGCCGCGACGGTGAAGAACGCCGGGGTCGCGATGGCGCCGCGCTCGATCTTGCGCAGCGTGTCGAGGGAGATGCCGGCCTCGTAGGCGACCGCCGCGGCGCTGCGGCCGCCCCTCGCCTGCTGGAGGAGCCTGCCCAGGACAAGGCCCCGGTGGCGTTCGTCGGCGGTCAGCGGGTTCCGCACCATGCCACGATGATAATCCTGGTATTACAATCTTCAGCCATGGTGGTACTGAAGAGCGCCGCGGAGCTCGAGACGATGCGTGAAGCCGGCCGGATCGTGGCGCTGACGCTGCGTGCCGTGAGCGGGCAGGCGAAGGCCGGGGTGTCCCTGCTGGAGCTGGACGAGCTGGCCCGGGCGATGCTCGCCGAGCACGGGGCGAAGTCCTCCTTCCTGCACTATCTCCCGTCGTTCGCGCCGATCCCGTATCCGGGGGTGCTCTGCCTGTCGGTCAACGACCAGATCGTGCACGGCATCCCCGACCGGCGCCGGCTTGTCGACGGTGACCTGCTCTCCATCGACTTCGGCGCGCACATCGACGGATATCACGGCGACTCGGCGGTGACCGTGGGCGTCGGGGCGATCGACGAGGCTGCGCAACGCCTCGCCGGCACGTGCGCCGAGGCGCTCGCCGCCGGGATCGCCGCCGCCCAGCCTGGCGCCCGCCTCGGTGACATCTCCTTCGCGGTGGAGACGGTCTGCCGCGCCGCGGGCTACGGCATGCCCACCGGCTACGGCGGTCACGGCATCGGCACCGCCATGCACGAGGACCCGCACCTGCCCAACACCGGCCGCCCGGGCCGGGGGCTCACGCTGCGCCCCGGCCTGGTCCTCGCGATCGAGCCGATGGTGATCGAGAGCGGCTCCGACCGCAGCCGGGTGCTCGCCGACGGCTGGACCGTGTCCACCGTGGACGGATCCCGCGCCGCGCACACCGAGCACTCGGTCGCGATCACCGACGACGGCCCCGTCATCCTGACCACCGTGTAGCGGCCAGGCTCACGCCAGGGCCTCGTCGAGGCGGATCGCGGCGTTGATCAGGGCGAGGTGGGAGAACGCCTGCGGGAAGTTGCCGAGCTGCTCGCCGGTCGGGCCGATCTCCTCGGAGTACAGGCCGACGTGGTTGCTGTAGGTCAGCATCTTCTCGAACGTGAGCCGGGCCTCGTCGAGGCGGCCGGAGCGGGCCAGCGCGTCGACGTACCAGAAGGTGCACATCGAGAAGGTGCCCTCCGCGCCGTCGAGGCCGTCGGGGGACTTCAGCGGGTCGTACCGGTAGACGAGGCTGTCGGAGACGAGGTGCTCGTCGATGGCGCGCAGCGTCGACTGCCACCGCGGGTCCTGCGGGGCGACGAAGCCCACGAGGGGCATGTAGAGCAGCGCCGCGTCGACGACGGAGCTGTCGTAGTGCTGGGTGAAGGTCTGCCCGGCCGGGTTCCAGCCGCGCTCCATCACCTGCCGGTAGACGGCGTCGCGCTGGGCGGTCCAGCGCGGCACGTTGCCGGGCATGCCGAGCTCGTGGGACAGGCGGATCGCGCGGTCGAAGGCGACCCAGCTCATCACCCGGCTGTAGGTGTGGTCCTTGCGGCCGGCGCGGGACTCCCAGATGCCGTCGTCGGGCTCGTCCCAGTGCTCGCACAGCCAGTCGACGGAGTTCGCGAGGGCCTCCCAGCCCTCGTACACGGGTCGCAGCCCGCTCTGGTGGGCGCGGTACACCGCGTCGAGGGCCTCGCCGAAGATGTCGAGCTGGAGCTGGCCGTTGGCGTCGTTGCCGACGCGCACGGGGCGGGAGCCGCGGTAGCCGTCGAGGTGGCCGAGGGCGAGTTCGGGCAGGTCGGTGCTGCCGTCGATGCGGTACATGATCTGCTCGTGGCCGGCCATGAGCCGGTCACGTATCCAGCGCAGGAACGCGACGGCCTCGTCGCAGTAGCCCAGGCCGAGCAGGGCGTGGATGGAGAAGGACGCGTCGCGGATCCAGGTGTACCGGTAGTCCCAGTTGCGCACCCCGCCGACCAGCTCCGGCAGGCCCGCGGTCGGGGCGGCGACGAGCGCGCCGGTCGGGGCGTAGGTCATCAGCTTGAGCGTGATCGCGGAGCGTTCGACGGTTTCGCGCCAGCGGCCACGGTACGTGGAGCGCCCCACCCACGATCGCCAGAAGTCGCGGGTCTCGTCGTACAAGCGCCAGATCTCGTCGAGGGAGACCGTGTTCGCGGTGTGCGCCGGCCCGGCGGCCAGGATCATGCCGCCGCTGTCGCCGGTGCCGGCCTCCACGACGACCCGGACCCCGCGGTCGGTGTGCTCGATGCCGTTCATCACGTCGGTGCGGGCCGGGTTGAGCGTGAGCGCGGCGTCGTGGCTGGTGAAGGTGACGCCGCCGGGGCCGATCGACGTGTCGTGCGGTGCCCGCGCGTAGTCGAAGCCGGGCTGGCACTCGAAGACGAAGCGGCCGTGACCGCGGACGATCCGCATGATCCGCACGATGCGGTGCTGGTCGACGGCGACGTCGCCGGTGACGGGCATGAAGTCCAGCAGTTCGCCGACGCCTTCGGGGCTCATGAAGCGGGTGATGAGGATCGCGGTGCCCGGCAGGTACAGCTGCCGGGCCACGAAGTCGTCCCGCTCGGGCCGCAGCCGGCAGAAGCCGCCGCGCGCGGTGTCCAGCAGCGATCCGAAGAGGCTCGGCGAGTCGAAGCGCGGTGCGCAGAACCAGTCGATGGTGCCGTCCTGCGCGACCAGTGCGGACGTCTGCAGGTCGCCGATCAGGCCGTGACCCTCGATGGGGGGATAAGAGTCCATGACTTGACGGTCGCCCGCCGGAGGTGACCAGACAGCACCCTCCGAGGATGACTGGGGGAGGACCCTGGGTAGCCCGCGGATGACCTAGGCCGGCGGTTCCGGCCCGGCGGCGGCGCGTTCCAGCAGCGCGACGAGGCCCGCCCGGGTCGCCACCACCACCATCGTGTGGGCCCGGTCGAGGGTCCGCCCGCGGTTGCGCTCGGGCCACCAGAACGTCTGTACGCCCTGGTCGAGGCCGGGCCGGCCGGTCTGGACGGCGACGAGGCGGATCTCGTTGGTGACGCTGACCTCGTGGAAGTGCCGGCCCTCCAGCCGGGAGCGGGCACCGACGCGGACCTCGGCGACGAGCAGGACCCGGCGGCCGACCGGGATCGTGTCGATCACCTCGCTGCCGACCATCGACGCGGCGAACGCGGGCGCGGCCAGGTAGGAGACGCTGCGGGAGTGGTTGATGCCGAACGCGACCTTGATCCGGCGGGCGAAGTCCTCCTCGAACAGCCGCAGCACCACCCGCAGGTCGCCGCGCAGCGAGCGGGCCAGCAGCGCCGCCTCGAGGTTGGCGACATCGTCGGTGGTGACCATGACCAGGCAGCGGGCGGTGGTCACCGACGCGGCCGAGAGGGTTTCGGAGTCCCGCGCGTCGCCGAGGATCACCGGGATGCCCAGGCTCCGCGCGACGGCGACACCGCGGGCGGTCGAGGAGCGGTCCACCGCCACCACGTCGATGCCCTGGTCGTGCAGTTCCTGGACGACCCGGGCGCCGACGTTGCCGAGGCCGACCACGATCACGTGGTCGCCGACCGGGTCGGCGAGCCCGCCGGCGGCGATCTTCAACCGTGCCTTGACGAGGGTGTTGACGACGGCGGCGGTGACCGCCGGGATGACCGCGACACCTGCGACGACCAGGGCGAGGTCGACGACCTGGGCGGAATGGGACTGCTCGAAGTCGGCGCCGGCCCCGCCGAGGGTCGTCAGGACGGTGACGTACAGCGCCCGCCACGGGCCGAGGTCCTTGACGGCGGCGACGACGACGGTGCCGGTGGCGATGAGCGCGGCCACGCCGACCAGGACCCGGCGCAGCCCGCCCTTGAGCACCAGCCGGGTCGTGCGCAGCGGGTGCGGGCGGACCCGGCGCGGCGCCGGCTGGGGATGACCGTAGGTGCTGACGAGGACCAGGTCGGCGGCGTTGTCGTCGGCGGGAAGGCTGACCGGGTCGCGATCCTGGGGGGCGGTCACGGCCAGGCCGCACCGGATGTCGGTCGGGTTGGCGGCGGCCCGGTCGACGGCCGCCAGCTGCTGCCCGTCGCTCATCCGGATCGACGTCGGGGTGTTGTCGCCGAGCGCCGCGGCGACGAACGCGGGCGCGGCGATCTCCGACGCCGACAGCACCGCGCAGTTGCGCAGCCGCGACGCCACGCCCTCGCCGAGGACGGTGTTGAACATCCGCAGCACGACCCGGACGTCGGGCAGGGTCTCGCGGGCGATCAGCGCCGCGTCGACGTTGGCCACGTCGTCGGCGTCGACGAACGCGATGGCCTCGGCCTCGGCGAGCTCCGGCCGCAGGAACGTGGCCGCGCTCAGCCGCCGCTCCTCGACGACCATCGACCATGGGTCCGGTGCGCACAGCTCCGCGATCTCCGGCGCCAGGTTGGCGGCGAGCGACGGCACGACGACGGTCACCTGCGCGCCGTAGCTGTTGATCAGTTCGCCGACCAGACGCCGTGCGAGGGCGTTGTCACCCCAGACGACGAATCTGCGCACACCCGTGATCGTATCGACGGTGTGCTATCAGCAAGATGGCGGTAGACCGACCAGCAGATTCACGTCGTACACCAGGATGGCGTAGCGGCCGGTGTCGAACCGCACCTTCGGCACCCCCCACATCTTGACCGCCTGCGCCGGGGTGCCGTAGAACGGCCGGTCCCGCTCGAAGACGATGAACCGCGCGTCGTGGGCCTTCGCGTCATACATGCTGGTCTTGGACTGCCAGCACATCGGCGCCACCCGGTCGCCGTCGCCGAGGACCGGCACGACCGTCACCTTCCGCTCGGTGGTGACGGTGATGTTGTTCGACACCCAGTAGGCGCCGAGGCCGTAGCTGAGGTTCCGGGCCCGCAGCCAGTCGGCGACGACCTGACCCTCGGACGGCTCGGCCCGCGGCGGGGAGTACGCGACGAGGTTGAGCGTCAGCAGCGCCAGGACGCAGGCGAGGACGACCTGCCGCCAGCGGGCCTGCAACCGCGGCACGATGACCCGTCCGGCGATGACCGCGGCCATCGGCAGCACCGGCGAGATCTCCCGCGCCGCCATCAGGTCGACCGGCAGCGTGGAGACGATCTCCGCGCCGATGTCGCAGCAGATCGCGACCGCCATGATCGACTCGATCCGGTCGGCGGTGCCGAGCACGGTGCGCACCAGCACGATCACCACCGCGATCAGCGCCACCACGAAGCCGCCCAGGTGCAGGTAGGACACGCCCTGCTGGATCCATTTGGACTGCCAGCCGGGGCGGTGGGTGCCGAACAGCACGCCGAGCATCCGGGCCGTCATGTGCGCCCGGCCGAACCACTCGTCCCACGGCGACAGTTCGATCGGCGGCCGCGGCGTGTGGTAGCCGCCGATCGCGTGCAGCCCCCAGGTCGCGACGTGGGACAGGACCACCGACACGCCGCCGGCCACCGCCAGCTGGAAGTCCATGCTCGTCAGGCGGCTCCGGTACGACCCGGGCAGCCGCCACGCCCGCACCAGGCAGGTCAGCGCCAGGGGCAGTGCGCCGACGAACGTGACGAGCGGATCCCCCCACGCGCCCCAGCCCAGCAGCAGCGCCACCACGACCGGCTTCCACTTCGTGTCCCGCATCCGGTCGATGGCGCCCCAGGCCAGCAGCAGCGGCACTGCCGAGCCGGTGTGGTTCGGCGAGGACAGCAGCGTCTGGTATCCGGTGCCGGGCACGGGGACGAGCAGGATCGCGACCGTCACCCCGACGCGCAGCCAGCCCTGCAGTCCGGTCGCGCGGCCCTTCGCGAGGGCCGCCGACAGCAGCACGATCATCGTGTACGTGATCGCGGCCGCGATGTGGATCTGCGCGACCGTCGGGCCCGTGAACACCTGGATCATCGCGTACTGGATGAGCTCCGTCGGGTAGAACGCGACGTCCGACAGCGTCCAGCCGGTCAGCCGCGGGTTGCCGTGGAACATCTCCCAGGCCTGCATCGCGTTGCTGGCGCCGTCGCTGTTGATCGGGAACGCGTACGCCATCCGCAGGTAGGCGAAGAACAGCCCGACGGCGGCCACGGCGATCCCGAACCCGGTCACGACACCGGTCAACGGCCTGGTTTTCAGCACCCCGGCAGGGTAGCTACTCGAACTCGTCCGCCAGCTCGCGGTATGCGGCTAGTACCGTTTCCGTCCGTTCCGTCAGCGTTTCGGCGGGTTCCGGATCGCGGGCCGGTCGGGCGTTGATCGCGCCGAGCAGCGCGTCGGCGGTGTTGACCCGCACCCGGGCCCGGGCCTGGGCCGCGCGCTGGTCGAGGAACCCCTGGCACAGCCCGGCGAGGTGCCGCAGCCGGTCGGCCCGCCGGCTCACCTCGGCGTCGATCTCGGTCAGCCGGGCGGTGAGCTCCGCCTGCCGGTCGGTGACCGCCGCGAACAGCAGGCCGGCGCCGATCGGCTCGCCCACCGACGCGCGCAGCTCCCGCACCGCGGTCCGCAGCTCGCCGCGCTCCGCGAGGGCGTGCGCGAGGTCCCACAGCGTGCGTTCCAGGGTGTCCTGCGGGTCCGTCGGGTCGCCGAGGCGCTCCAGGACCGGCCAGGTCAGCACGATCCGGTCGGCGTGCGCGGCGGCCTCCTCGAACACGACCCGGTCCCGCGGGTCGGTGAGGAACTGCCGCAGCGCCTTCTGCCGGCTCGCGGGTGTGCGCACCAGGTGCAACCCGGCGAACAGGAACCCGGTCGCGGCGACCACGGCGAGGAGGGTGCGGCCCAGCGGCGACGGGTCCAGCCAGTGGATCCCGAGGGCCACCACCGCGGCGCAGGTGAGGGCGGCGGCGTACGCCACGAACACCCAGTTGTCGGCGGGCCAGTACGGCCCGCTGCGCGGCTGGTCCGCGGCGCCCGCCAGCCCGCGGTCGACGGCCCGGTCGAGGGCGCGGGACGCCTGCCGGCGCACGATCGCCGTCCGGCGGCCGCGCAGGTATTCAAGCACGCCGGACCAGCGCAGAGCAGGCGCTCGCGAGCAGCAACCCGGCGAGGACCCCGGGCAGGCCGCCGACGACCCCGGCGAACAGGGCCGTCGCGACGAGCACCGGCATTGACAGCGGCCCCACCCAGGCCGGCAGGTGCTGTGCCGGTAACCCCACCAGCGTGATCAGGGACGCGGCGGCCAGGGCGAGCAGTGGTGCGAGGGGTTGGCCGGCGACCAGCACCAGCCCCGCGGCGAGGGCCACGCCCAGCGCCGGCCCCGGCAGCGGCAGGACCGTCAGCAGGCCCACACCGACCGCGGCGGCCTGTGGGTGCGTGACCCCGCCGACGTTGAGTGCCGGCCACGCCACGGTAGCCGCGAGCGCGCCCCAGACGCACCGATGGGTCGCCGCCGCGGCGGGTCCGGGTCCCTCGTCGACGGCCCGGACCAGCATCACAGCAGCCGCAGTTCCCGAGCCCGTTCGACGGCCTCGCGCCGGCGGCCGGCGTGCAGCTTGCGGTAGATGTTCTTCACGTGCGTCTTCACGGTGTTGACCGACACGTACAGCGTCGAGGCGATCTCCAGGTTGGACATGGTGCCCTGCAGGTAGCGCAGCACCGTCAGTTCCCGCTCGGTGAGCGGCTCGACGAGGCTGCCGTCGGCGCCGCGCCCGCCGCCCGCGAGGGGTGACGACCCGGCGGCCAGTTCGGCGGCGAGGGGGTGGTACACCGGCAGCAGCGGCGCGAAGTTCGCCAGGAGGTCCCGCACGGGGTGCCCGCCGACGAGGAACGGCCGGCGGAAGCTTTCCTCCTCCGCGATGTCCAGGGCCACCTCCAGGCCGCGCAGGACCCGGTTGCGGTCACCGAGCGCCCGTCCGGCCAGGGACGTCAGGATCGCGGCGTGCACGGTCCACGTCAGCGCGGTGTCCACCGACGGGGTCGCGTACTGCTGGGCGGTCGACGCGGCGGCGGCAGCCTTGCCCTCGACCAGCGCCGCCGACGCGTCGACGCAGGCGGCCCAGCCCGGGTACACGTCCGGGTCGCCGCCCGTGGCGACGAGCCGCCGCGCCGCACCGAGGTCGCCGCCGCTGATGCGCAGCTCGGCCTCGGTCAGCGCCAGGGCCCGCTCCACGCTCGGGGCGAGCGCCGCGCCGCCCAGTTCGCGGCGGGCGGTGTGCAGCACCTCCAGGGCCGCGGCGAGGCGGCCCGAGCCGTGCCGGAGCTTCGCTCGGACGGTCGCGATCGCGACGAGCAGGTCGGGGTCGCCGGCGGCGAGGTCGAGGCCCTCGTCCAGGAGCCGGTCGGCCTCCGCGATGCGGTCCCATTCGCCGTACACGCTGGCGAGGGCCATCCGCACCCAGCCGAGGTCGGTGGCGTCGGTGATGCCGAAACGGTCCGCGGTCACCAGGGCCTGGCGGCCGAGGCGGGCCGATGCCCGGAGCCGGCCGCGGGCCGCTTCGAGGACCGACAGCTGGGCCGCCGCGCACACCTGCGCCTGCGCCATTCCCGTGCGCTGGGCGAGCACCAGGGCGCCGTGCAGCGGCGTTCCGGCGGCGGCGAGCTCGCCCAGCCGCAGCCGGGCCTCGCCCTCGTCCAACATGGACAGTGCCCGGATCTCGTCGTTCTGCTCGTCCGGCCGGTTGAGGTCGCCGAGGGCCGCGAGGGTCCTGCGCGGGTCGCCGGAGAGCCACGCCTCGGCGGCCATGAACCCGGCGATCATGCGGGCGTTGGTCCGGGCCGGGCTCTTCGCGGTGGGCTGGCCGTTCGGCGCCGGCGAGCCGGCGGCGGTCTGCCCGGCCGCGGCGGTCTGCCCGGTGGTGTTGGTCTGGGCGGTGGTGTTGGTCTGGGCGGTGGTGTTGGTCTGGGCGGTGGTGGCGGTCTGAGCGGGCTGGCCGGTGGTGGCGGGCTGCCCGGTGGTGGGCTGGCCGGTGGCCGGGGGCGGGGCGGTCATGACCGCCGTCGCGTTGGCGCCGCCCGAGGTGGGCCGCGCGGGCGGCGCGCCCGTTCCGGCCGGCATCCCCGATCCGGCCGGCATCCCCGGCGTGGTCGACGGGCCTTGTGTGGTCGGCGGGCCCTGCGTGGCCGGCAGGCTCGACGCGGTCTGGCCGGGGCGGGCGGACTGCCCGGTCAGGCCCGACCCACCGCCCGTGCCCGGCGCGCCGGTCGGGCCGCTCAGCCCGGTCGGGGTGCTCGGGCCGGCCGCGGTGCTCTCCCGCCGACCCGCCGGCGGTTCGGCGTTGCCGGTCGAAGAGCTGTTGCCGGTCGAAGAGCCGTTGCCGGTCGAAGAGCCGTTGCCGGTTGACGAGCCAGCGGCGGTCGAAGAGCCGGCGCTGGTTGACGAGCCGGTGCCGTTGCTCGTGGTCGGACCGGCTGCCGGGCTCGGGGGGTCCATGGCGGTCGTGGCGTCCGTGGCGCGGTTGCTGCGGCGCAGGAAGTCGCGGGTGCCTTCCAGGTCGCCGACCCGCAGGCGCTCCGCCGCGAACGCGAGGGCCAGCCGCGGGTCGGTGTGCTCGTCGCCGGCCGGCGCGTGCGGCGCCGCCTCGTGCGGGCGGTCGTAGCGGACCCCGCCGACGATGTCCGGCCAGTGCCGCTCAAGGGTCTCGACCGCGCCGACCCAGTCCTCGGCGAGCAGCGCGTGGCGCATCGCCTCCGCCGGGATGCCGTACGTCGAATGCCACGCCGCCGCGCGGCGGTGCAGCTCAGCGACCCGTTCCGGGTTGCGGCGCAGCAGCTCGGAGTGCAGCGTGCGGGCGAAGAGCGGGTGGAACCGGTACCAGCCGCCGGGGCCGGCGTTGCGGGTCAGGAACGCGTTGGAGCCCTTCAGCTCGGCGAGGACCCGGGCGCCGTCGTCGCGGCCGGTGATCGCCTCGACGAGGCCGGCGTTGAGCCGCGTCGCGACCGCCGTGTCGAACAGCAGCCGGCGGGTGTCGGGGGGCAGCGTCTCGATGACCTCGCCGGTGAGGAAGTCGCCGACGGCGGTGCTGTAGGGGCCGCCGTCGTCGAGGACCCGCTCCGGCTCGGGGTGCCCGCGCATCGCCATCGCGGCCAGCCGCACGCCGGCCGGCCAGCCCTCGGTCATCGAGTGCAGCGCGTACAGGGTGCTGCCCGGCAGGACCACGTCGTGCGCGGCCAGCAGCTGCGCGGTCTCGGTGATGGTCAGCGACAGGTCGGTCGTGCGCATCTCCGTCAGCGAGCCGTTGACCCGCCAGCGGTACAGCGGCAGCGCCGGGTCCCGGCGGCAGGACAGCACCAGGTGCAGGCGGCCCATTCCGTGCCGTACCAACGACTCCAGCTCCGCAAGGGCGGTCGGGTCGCTGATCTCGCGCACGTCGTCGACGACCACGATGTGGGGCCGGTCGAGCGAGTCGACGGCCCGAGTGAGGTCGTCCTCGTCGATGTCGCCGTCCATGTCGTTGTTCATGCCGGCGGGCAGGTCACTCTTCACATCGGCGGCCGACAGCGCACCCCGCAGCCGGCCGGGCACGTCGGCGCCGTCCGGCGAGTGCGAGGTCACCCAGCGCACCACCGGCATCTCGTCGCCGATCCTCGCGGTGCGGGCCCAGGCGACCAGCGCCGCGGTCTTGCCCCATCCGGCGGGCGCGGTCACCAGCGTCAGCGGCGCACGCACCGCGGCGTCCAGCTGCGCGACGACACGGTCCCGCAGCACGTATCCGGGTGGGAGATCCGGCACCGCCAACGTCGACGGGGCCGTTCCACGGCGATCATGCTGTACCAGCGCTTGCGACACTCGGTGCCCCCCGATTTCATACCTCGCCAAACGTGACGAGCAAAGCACCGCCCGCAGCTGCGGGGCCTCACCCTGCCTGGGTGGTCTTCCCTGTACAGATGTGGCTGTTTGCCTTGCGTAGCAACGGTTCCATCGACGTCGCTGCACCGGCACGCCAGGCGCAGGAGGCTCACCCGGAACGGATGACGCGCGGTCACCACAGTGGTCGGCAGCGTTCCCGCTATCGCCCGTCGCTTCGACGGGCGGGGGAGGGGATGAGCCCAGGATGAGCGCGCTTGTCGGCGAGATCGAACTCCGCGGCGAGAACGGGTTCGAGTTGAGCCTCAGGGGCTACCACCGTGCCCAGGTCGACCGCTACGTCGCCACCTTGCAGATGCGGCTGACCACGGTGGAGACGGAGCTCGCCTCGGCGCGCTACCGCGAGCAGCAGCTCGCAGGCAAAGTCGAACGGCTCAACACCGAACTGCGCCAGTGTACGTGCGGCGACGAGAGCTCCAAGGCCGTCGGTGGCCGGATCCAGCAGATGATCGAGCTGGCGGAGCAGGAGGCGGACGCGCTGCGCAAGCAGGCCGCCGAAGAGCTGGACGGCGCCCGGATCGCGGCGGAGGCGATGCTCGCCGATGCCCGCAAGCACGCCGAGGACGCGATCCGCGACTTCCAGACCGCACTGGCACAGCGCCGCTCCGAAGAGGCCCGCGCCGAGCAGTCCCGCCGCGTGCAGTGGGACACCCGCCGGCAGCGGCAGCGCGAGGCGGCGGAGAACCTCCTCGCAACGACCCGTTCCATCGGCACCGAGGGCCTACAGACCGCCCGGAGGCTCCTGGACGCGCTGTCCGCCCACCCCCCCATGGTCCCGGCGGTGGTGGCGACGGGGGTGTTGTTTGTGCCCAACGCCCCAATGGCTTAACCCACCGTACGCCCCCGGCCGGGGGCCGGTTGACCTTTTTGCACCCGGGCCACCGCCCTTTCCGGAACCTGCCGGTCAGGCGAAGACCTCGTGCAGGTGCTCTTCCTGCTCCTTGGACAGGTTGGTGTGCAGCAGCTTCGGCCGCTCGCCGGCGAACGCGTCGCGGACCCGGTCCACCACCACGTCGGTGGTGAGCAGGAACAGCGCCGACGTGCCGGGCTGGATCTCCTCGCGGGTCCGCTTGATGAAGTCGTCGTCGATGCCGACGTCGGTGAGCGAACCGGCGATCGCGCCGGCCGCCGCGCCGACAGCGAGACCGAACAGTGGGATCAGGAAGATCAGGCCGAACAGCATGCCCCAGAACATGCCGCCGAGCGCACCGCGCGCGGTGAGGTTGTGCAACTGCCGGGTCTTGGGCTTGCTGGAGTCCGCCTCCCACGAGACCGTTGCGGCGTCCTCGATCCTCACCAGGCCTTCCTTCGACAGCTGCTGGAGCTTCTCAGCGGCCCTCTCGGCGCCTTCCGGCGTTTCGAACTTCCAGACGGTCAACGTGGCCATCGCCGTGCTCCATTCCGTGACGTGGGTCGACATGTAGATCGAGCGTCGCGGCGCCGGACGACGTGCCGCCCCACCTGTGCGGAGTGACGATGTGCCCGCTGGCCGATCACCCCGCCGGGGTGAGGACGCATCACTCTGACAGCCAGCAGGATTCCTGCCATGAACGAACTGCGGGCGGCCCTGATGGTGACTGCTGCACCATCCGCGATGGTCCGCCCGTTCCCGCCAGCCGCGGGCGTCACGTCGTCGGTGGTCCCCGACGTGACGACCCAGCTGGAGCGCCAGGTGAACACCGTTGAGCAGGGGGTACTCAACGGGGCAGGAGGAGCGGTGGACACGGCCCGCATCCTGCGCACCGGACGCTCTTCAGCGAGGGCGGCGGGAGCCGATGGGTGGGCGGCTGATCCGGAGGAGGCCGCCCACCCATCGCAAGTCACCACAGGCGTCTGACACCGAAGGACGGCGCGAGAGGCGCCGACGCGCTCCCAGGCCCGCGTCGGCGCCTCAAGCGTGTCCGCACGAAGCATGAAGAAGGTGGCTGCCACGGGGGCAGCCACCTTCTCCTGTGTTGCGTGCGGAACCCGTGTTTATCCCGTGTTATGTGGAACCCCTCGGGTTCAGATCACGCCGTAGTCCGAGGTCGGAGCGGCGTGCGCGCCGCGTGGAGGATCGGACCAGCGGCCCGTGTCGGCGTGCCGGCCGGTCGCCTCGCCCATGTCGCCGTAGCGGGGGAACTCGCCCTGACCCGCGTCGCCGCCGTGCCGTGCGGTCTCGCCGGGACGGGCGGTCTCGCCGGGACGGGCCGGCTCGCCCGGGTGGGCACCCTCGTTCGGCCTGGCCGTCGCACCCGGCCGCCCCGACTGGTAGGGCCCGACCGGCGGGTACGGCCCGACGTTCGTCCCGGACGTCGGACTCGACGGCGGCCCGGAGCTGTAGGTGGGCGCGCCGGACGGGCGGGCCGACGGGTGGCTCGGCGAGGTCGGCGAGTTCATCGGGATGCCGGCGCCCTGGCCCTGATAGTCGGGCTGGTACTCGGGCTGGTATTCGGGCTGGAACTCGCGGGGCTGCTCGCGGTCGGCACGGTGGACGCCCGGCGGCGCTCCCGCCGCCGTCATCGCCGCCGTGGCCGCGGCGGGCTCCAGCGAGTCGCTCCAGTGCACCGTGAGCGCGAACAGGACCACCACGCTGAGCGTGATCATCAGCAGCGACCACACCGGGTACGCGCCGAGCGAGCCGACCTGGATCAGCATGTGCAGCGCCACGATGACGATCGCCGCCACCCGGGCGACGGTGTTGCGGGCCAGCAGCCCGATCCCGGCGGCCAGCAAGAGGGCGCCGAAGGCCAGCATGAGGATGCCCCAGCCGGTCAGGTTGACGACGACGAGACTGTCGCCGTCGATGAACGCCACCTGGTTCTGCAGCAGCGCGACGAGCCCTTCGAGCACGTTGAGGAGCCCGAGCACGACGAGCATGACGGCCGCGAAGGTGACCCAGCCGAACCACACGGTTCTGCTCTTGGTCATGACCTCTGTGTTCCTTCCTCTGCACGAGCGGGACACCGGCAGGAGGGCAGGGTTGGCAGGTCAGACCCAGGGGAGCAGGTTCGTCGTCCGGCCGCGGCGGACAAGAGAGGAGGCGCCGCGGCCGGATCCGGCGAAGCTCGTGTGGCGACCTCCCTCCCTTGCGGAAATTGCGAACCGGTGCTTTTGGAACCGAACGTTGCCGTGGATCCGGATGACCGGGCATCACCCTGGATGTGTGAGTTGGGGTGCCCGTTCATCGATCAATCCATCGACGAACTGGCCGTCACCCGCACCGGGTGAGGACTTCTCACCCGGCGGCGCCAGCACAATGCGGTCGTGGAGATGGCCTGGATACCTGGTGGCACCTTCGCCATGGGTGCGGATGGCTTCTATCCGGAAGAGGCGCCGGTGCGCAAGGTCACCGTCGACGGCTTCTGGATCGACTCGCATCCCGTGACGAACGCCGAATTCGCCCTGTTCGCGCAGGAGACCGGCTACGAGACCGTAGCGGAGCGACAACCCGAGCCGGGCGGCATGCCTGGCTCGATGGTGTTCGTGCAGCCGCCCGGTCCGGTGCCGCTGCGCGACTGGCGGGTCTGGTGGGAGTTCCGCCCCGGAGCTGCCTGGCGACATCCGTGGGGCCCGGACTCCTCGATCCGCGGCAGGTCCGCGCACCCGGTGGTGCACGTCGCCTACGAGGACGCCGCCGCGTACGCCCGATGGGCCGGCAAGGACCTGCCCACCGAGGCGGAGTGGGAGTTCGCCGCTCGTGGCGGGCTCGAGCAGGCGGTGTACCCATGGGGTGACGACCCCGAGCCGGGACGTGCCAACATTTGGCAAGGCATCTTCCCCTGGCTCGACCGCAGCGACGGCGGGCACGGCACCAGCCCGGTCGGTGCGTTCGCCGCCAACGCATACGGACTCTTCGACGTGGTCGGCAACGTGTGGGAGTGGACGTCGGACTACTACCGGTCCGGCAACGCCCGCTTCGATCTGGGTGACGATCCTCTCCAACCGCAGGGTGAGGTCGCGGACAACCCCCGCGTCGACACTCCGGCAGGGGCGGCCGTCTATGCCAGCCGGGTCGTCAAGGGTGGTTCCTACCTGTGCTCCACCGGCTATGACCACCGGTTCCGGCCCGCCGCCCGGCAGCCGGAAGCGGTCGACAACGGCAGCTGTCACGTCGGGTTCCGCTGCGTGCGCCGGCTCGGGTGAGCACGCAGCGTCATTTGTTCACCCCCTACGGGTGAGGCGTCCTCACCTTTAATCGCCCCACAATCCCGTGGTCATCCGCCGTGCTGCGGTGGGTGGGAGGGGGCGAAATACGTTGGGGCAGAAGACGCTTGTTGACACCATCACCCGTCCCGCGCTGCACTTCGCAGTGCCTGAGCCGCCCCGCTATCACGTGCCACGACCGCGTCTTCTGGACGCGTTGGATCGGGCGGTGGCGGGGCCTTTGACATTGATCTCCGCTCCGGCGGGGTGGGGCAAGACCACTCTGCTGGCAGAGTGGGTCGCGGCCGGGAGGGTGCCCTGGCCGCTGGCGTGGTTGACGGTCGAGGCGCACCACGGCCCACGCTTTTGGGAACACGTGCTCGGTGCGGTCGCAGCGGCAACTGCGGAGCACCAGGTCACCGCGGCACCCGCCGACGGTGGCGAGGCACTCGACGAACTGATCGTGCTGTTGCGCCGGCCGGGCCCACCGGTCGTCGTGATCCTGGACGACCTGCAGGAACTGTCCGTCCCGCGGGTGTGGGGTGAGCTCGAGACGCTGCTTTCCCAAGCGGGTGACCGCCTGCGTCTCGTCATCGCCTGCCGGACCGACCCGGCGCTCACCCTGTACCGGTTCCGCATCCGCGGCGCGCTCGCCGAGCTGCGCAACGGGACGCTGGGATTCACGCTCGACGAGACCGCGCAGATGCTCAACGCGCACGGGGTCCGGCTCGCCGAGTCGGCGCTGGTGGAGTTGCACGCGGTGATGCGTGGCTGGGCGGCGGGACTGCGACTCGCCGCCCTTGCCGTGCAGGGACACCCGGAGCCCGACAGCCTGGTGCCGCGCTTCGCGTTGCAGGACCGGGCGCTGGGGGAGTACCTGGTCGGCGAGGTCTTCGACACCCTGCCGGAGGACATCCGCGAGGTCGTCCTGTGCACCTCGGTGCTCGACCAGGTCAGCGCCGAGCTCGTGGAGGCGCTGACCGGGCGGGTCGACGGCGCGCGCATCCTGGCGCAGCTGGAACATTCGAACCTGTTCGTCGTGCAGGGCAGCGGCAACGCCGGCATGTACCGGTGCCATCCGCTGTTCGGGCTGATGCTCTACGACGAACTGCGCCACCGCCGGCCGGAACAGGTCCGCCAGCTGCACCGGCGGGCCGCGGACTGGTTCGCCGCGCACGACCTGCCGGCCGACGCGCTGCGGCACGCGCTCGCCGCCCGCAACTGGGGCCAGGCCTCGGACCTGCTGGCGACGAGCTGGCAGGAGCTGGTGCCGGGGGCGCGGCTGCGCACCATCAAGGAGCTCGTCCCGCCGCCGCCCCAGGAGGTCCGCAACGATCCGCGGCTCGCCCTGGCGTTTGCGGCGGAGCGGCTCGACGCCAGCGACCCGCAGGGCACGGAGACGTTCCTGCACCTGGTCGACCGCTCCCAGCACACGCTGGTCGAGTCGGCCCGGGTGGCGCTGCGGCCGATCGTCGACAGTTTCCGCATGGCCGAGGCGCACCAGTCCGGCAAGCCCGAGCTGATCCTGGCCACGGCACCGCTGCTGCTGCGCGACGACATGGGCCTCGACGACCAGGACACCGCCCGGATGCGAGCGCTCGCGCTCGTCGCCGTCGGCGGTGCCCGGCTGCTGCAGGGTGACCTGGCGGCCGCGGAGCTCGCCCTGACGGAGGCGCTGAACCTGGCCCGCCGCTGCGGCGGCGTCCAGTCCCAGCTCGCCGCGCTGCGGCAACTCGCGCAGCTCAACGCGACCCGCGGCCGGTTGTCCGCGGCGATGCGCTACGGCAAGGAGGCCCTGGCCCTCGCCGACCGCGAGGGACAGACCCAGGGCAGTGACGTGGTCTGGGCCCAGCTCACCGTCGCCGAGGTCTGCTACCTGCAGGCCCGGGTACGCGCGGCCGAGCACTACCTGGACCGTGCCCTGGACGGCGGCGGACTCGCCGACCCGGGCCTGGTGGCGGTGGCGACGATGTCCCGGGCGCACATCCGGGCCGCCGCCGGCGACGCCAGGGCCGCCTGTACCGAGCTCGCCGCGATCCGTCGGCAGCTCGCGGACTGGCGGTACACCGCGCGGCTGCAGCACTGCGTCACGCTCGCCGAGGCCGAGCTGCGGCTCGCCGCCGGCGACGTGGAGGCGGCCAAGCGGCTGCTCAACCTGGAGGTCGTGGACCTCCTGGCGCCGTGGCTGGGTGTGGTGCGCGCGAAGGCGCACCTCGCCGAGCGACGCCCGGCGGCGGCGCTCGGCGCGGTCCAGCCGTTCCTGGAGTACACCACCGGTTCGCTGGTGTGGACGGTCGACGCCAACCTCACCTGCGCCCGTGCGCTGCGTGCCCTCGGCGACCGCTCCAAGGCCGGCCGGGCCCTCGAACAGGCGCTGCGCTGCGCCGAGGACGAGGGCATCCGCTGGCCGTTCGTGGCCGGCGGCCAGCCGGTCCGGGAGCTGCTGGTGACCTACCTGCCGGCGGGCAGCGGTTACCGCGGCGTCGCCGAGGACATCGCCACCGAGCTCAACGGCTTCGGCCGCCCGGCGGCGGTGGCGGGCGAACTGGCCGAACCGCTCACCGAACGCGAACTGGCCGTCCTGCGCTACCTGCAGGGCACCTTGTCCGCGGGCGAGATCGCCTCGATGCTCTACGTGTCCGTCAACACGGTGAAGACGCACATGAAGAACATCTACCGCAAGCTGGGGGTCGGCCGGCGGCGAGAGGTGATCGAACGGGCCCGCGAACTGAACCTGCTGTAGCCAGTTCGCGCAGACAGAAAGGGCGGCTCCCGGGAAACCGGGGGCCGCCCTTCTGTCGTGCGCCTGCCTTGCGTCTTGCGTCTTGAGCGCCTTCGCCGGTGAGCCGGGTGAGCCGGTGACGTCGGTGAGCCGGTGACGCCGGTGAGAGAGCCCGCAGCGCCCCCGTGCCGAACGCTGCGCGGACAGACAGCGGACAAGACAGCGGACAGACAACAGCGGCGCCCACATCGTTGTGGGCGCCGCTGTCAGCGGTGGGGCTGTTCGAGCTACTTGTTGACGTACGGGCGGGCGCCGATGGCGACGAGCTCCTCGACGATCTCCTCGTCGTCCTCGACCATCACGCCCTCGATGATTGCGGTGTCGGCCTGCGCGGCGATCAGCACCGGCAGCGGGTCCATGAGCGGGTCGAGGGAGGCGCGCTGGTAAGGCACCAGCGACTCCTCGACCGGCTCCGCCAGCACCATCGGGACGGTGGCGTGCCCGACCGCGCGGACCCAGGAGGTGGGCGAGTCGAAGTCGATGACGTCCACGTCCGGGTCCATACCCGCGTCCAGGTCCGTGCCGCCCGAGGGCTCGAGCTCCTCGACGATGTCCACCAGGATCACGTCCTCGTGCCGCACGATCGGGCGGCCGGCCTTGTGGCGGCCCCGGTACCGGTCGGAGCGGCTGTTGCGCCGCAGCGCGAGCTTCGTGACCGACGCGATCGGCATCTCCTCCGGCTCGGCGTCGGGATCGGACCTGCGACCCTTCGGCACCGTGAGGACGAACAGGATGATCACGTCGAGGGTGATCATGAGCAGCGACCACGCCGGGTAGGCCCGGAGCATGGCGAGCTGCGAGATCGCGTGCAGGGCGACGACGCTGACCGCGGCGGTCCGGGCGCTGCCCTTACGCGCGCGCAGCGCGATCCCGGTGACGCCGAGCAGCACGCCGAGCGTCACCGTCGCGGTCGCCCAGGTGGTGGCGCTGGTGAATGCGACGTCATTCCTGTCGAAGCCGATCCCACCGCTGGCGAATCCCACCAGCAGTCCTTGCGAGACGTTCAACGTGCCGACGAGCGCGAGCATCGTCGTTCCGAACGTGGTCCATTCCTTCACCACACCGCCACCGCTGTCCATCCGCCGTACTCTCCCTACTGCCTCTGCCGTCTGCTGAATCGGTTTCACCTGGGGGAAAGTGGCAGGAAATACGTGCGGGCCGTGCCGGCCCCGGTCGAAACCAGGACCGGCACGGCCTATCTCCCCCGTTGTTATCTGTTCCCCCCGGAACAGGCCCGGATGGCCGTTCCGGACGCGCCGCCCGCGCGCCCGAAACGTCCACGTCGTGCCTGGGAACATGATTGGAGGGAGGCGGGTGATCAGGGATCACCCTCGATGGGTGAGGTTCCGGGTCATCTGGCCACCGGCTCGGCGGCCAACAGGCAGGCGTCGTCGTCGGGGTTGCCGCGCCGGGCACCGTCCAGCGCACGGTCCATCCGCTCGTCCGGCGCGGAGGCGCACATCGCGGCCCGCACGTCGTCGACGAGTCCCTGCACGCCCTGGTCGATGGCCTGGTCACGGCGTTCGACGACGCCGTCGGTGTACATGAAGAGCAGCTCGCCGGGTTCGATCCGCACGGCGGCGTGCGGGTACGCGGCGCCGAGCTCGACGCCGAGCGCCATGCCGGGCGGCTGGCGCAGCGGTCCGACGCCGTCGGCGTTGGCGCGCAGGATCGGCAGGTGGCCGGCGCGGGCCCAGACGAGCATCCGGTCGGCGGGGCGGAAGCGGCCGCAGACCGCGGTCGCGAGCATCGTCGTGCGGCGCCGGCACAGCATCCGGTTGAGGGCGGCGAGGATCGTGCCGGGTTCGTCACCGGCGAGTGCGAGGGCCGTCATCGACGCCCGGAGTTGGAGCATCGTGCCGGCCGCGTCGGGGCCGTGGCCCATGACGTCGCCGACGGCGAGCATCACGTCGCCGCCCGGCAGGGCGATTCCGAGGAACCAGTCACCCCCGACGCCGGCGATCGTGTCGGCGACCGCGTACCGCACACCGACCCGGACACCGTTGACCGCAACATCCGTCGTCACCACGTCACACCCCTGAGCCTTCGGCGGTCGCCGGCCGGAGCACCGGCAACCGCCCATATCGTGGCCCTCACGGCCGGGTGGGTGGCTCGCCCGGAAAGGGTGGTTGGCGGCGGTGCCCGCACCACACCACCGGGTGAGGGCTTCGACGTGGGTCTCAGAGCAGGCTGAGCTCCCTGGCGCGGCGCACCGCGTCGCGCCGCCGGCTGACGCCGAGCTTGCGGTACACGTGCCGCACGTGGGTCTTCACGGTGTTGGTCGACACGCTGAGCACGGCGGCGATCTCGGCGATCGACAGCATGCTGCGCAGGTACAGCAGCACCTGCGACTCCTTCTCGGTGAGTGGGTCGGTCATGGTGGCGCCGGCCGGCGCGGTCCACGCCGCGAGGCTGTCCGCACCCCCGCCGAGAGCCGCCGCAGCCGGCGGGGGTGCACCGGCCGGGGACGCCCCGGTGGCCGGCGGCACGTCAGGCACCGGCGGGCCGGCGGGCAGCGCACCGGTGGGCGGCACCGCGGGAGGCTGCGTCGCGGAGGGCTGTGGCACGGAAGGCTGCGTCGCGAGCGGCTGCGCGCGGGTGTCGGCCATGCCGTACCGGTCGTCGCGTTCCAGCTCACGTGGGCGGGTGACGGCCTCACGCGGGCGAGAGACGGCCAGCACCGGCGGTGCCGCGAGCACCTCCGAGATCCAGGTGGCGTGCCCCTGGAACGGCCGGCGGATGCCCTCCGGCCCGGCCATCCGCAGCGCCTGGTCGAGCTGCTCCGACGCGGCGCCGACGTCGCCGAGCTGCCGCAGCGCCTGCGCCAGCAGGACGGTGGCCGAGACCGCGGTGACCAGCGATCCGGGCTTGTTGTCCAGGACCCGGTCGGCCAGCTGCACGGCGGCGGCCGGGCGGCCGTCGGCCAGGTGCAGGCGGCCGAGGGCCAGCAGCGGCTCTTCGGAGCCGGGCCAGCACCGCACCGCCTCGGCGATGACCGTGTGCGCCCGGTCCATCCGGCCCTCGTGCAGGCACAGCTCGGCGTGCAGCGCCCGGGCGGTGACGTCCGCGTAGCGGGGCATCGAGCCGACCCGGCTGTCCAGCAGCGGCTCGAGCGCCTCCAGGGCGCCGGTGTGGTCGCCGCGGTCGAAGAGCAGCAGCGCGAGCGCGATCGCCCCGCTGACCCACCCGTTGGGGTCGGGCACGGCGTTGGCGCTGACGCTCTCCTCGATGTGGAAGCGGGCCTCGTCGAGCTGGCCGCGCTCCCGGCAGACCGTGGCCAGCACCAGCCGGGCGTAGCTGATGTTGCGCGACTCGGCGATCCCCGCGTCGCGGCAGCTGTCCAGGACCCGGCGGGCGCACGCCGCCGCCGCCGACAGCCGCCCGCGGCTGAGGTGCGCGAGCGCCTGCAGGCGGTTGGCCTGCACGGTGAGCAGGTTGAACCCGGACTTGCGGGCCAGGTCGCCGCCGCGTTCCAGCGCGGCGTCGGCCTCGTCGAGCCGGCCACCGGCCACCGCGGCGCCGGCGAAGGTCAGGTGCGCGACGGCGCGGGCCGCGTCGGTGAAGTCCGCGTAGACGTGCTCGCCGGCGGCGTCCTCGGTGCGCTCCAGGAGCCGCGCTGCGGCCTCGCCGGCCCGCTCCGGGTTCTCCGCCGCAGCGGCCTCCGCGAGCCGCATCGCCGCGAGGACCTCGGCCTGCACCGCCGTGGGTGCCTCGCCCATGCCGCGCTCGCCGAGCCTGATGAAGGCGGACATGCCGACCAGGTCGCCGGTGTCGCGGCAGTACAGGGCGAGGGCGAAGGCGAGCAGGGGCCGATCGGCGATGTCCGGCGGCGGCTGCGTCCCGTCCCGCGCCGTCATCGCCCGCGGACCGGATCCGGCCAGCTCGGGCCAGTACTGGACGAATAATCGCTCGGCGGAGACCCAGTCGCTGCCCGCGATGGCGTGCGTCAGGGCGTCGCTGGGCAGGCCGTTGGCCGCATACCAGCCGGCCGCGGCCCGGTGCAGCGCCCGCTCCTCGGCGAACGGCAGCGTGCTGCGCAGTTCGGCGCGCAGCATCGCCCGCAGCAGCCTGCGGTAGCGGTACCAGGAGTGCGAGCCGCCGTAGAAGTTGGCGAGGGCGTTCGCGCGGCTCATCTGGGCCAGCAGCCGGGCGCCGGCGCGGCTGCCGGTGAGCGCCTCGACCAGGCCGGGACACACCGTCTCCAGGATGGAGGTGCGCAGCATGACCTCGCGTATCTCAGGGTCGAGGTGCTGCAGGATCTCCCGCCGGACGTATTCGCTGAGCCCGACCTCCTCGTTGAGCCCGGCCTCGCCGAGGATGATGTCGGTGACCATCCGCTCCGGCTCGTGCCGGCCGACCATCGCCGACAGGATCACCGCGACCGCCGCCGGCCAGCCCTCGGTCACGTGCCAGAGGGCGTAGCGGACGTGCTGGGCCAGGCGCACCCCGTAGCCGTCGGCGAGGCCGGCGACCTCGTCCTGGGTGAGGGCCAGATGGTCGGTGCGCAGCTCGTTGAGCTGGCCGCGGACCCGCCACCGGTACAGCGACAGCGGCGGCTCGGTCCGCGCGAGGATGAGGAAGCTGATCCGGTCGCCGAGGCGGGTGATGAGCCGTTCGAGCCGCCGCAGCACGGTGTGGTTGGTGACGTGGTGCAGGTCGTCGAGGACGACGACGGCGCGTTCGTGGTGGTGGGCGTTGCTCCACGCGTAGGTGGCCGGGTCGACGGCGATGCCGGCGGTGGCGAAGGCGTTCGTCAGCTGCCGCCAGGCGGTGGCGCCGCAGTTGACCTCGAACCGCACGTAGGCGGCGCGGCCAGGGGCACGGCCGGCGTGGATCCAGGAGGCGACCAGGGCGGTCTTGCCCCAGCCGGTCGGCGCGCAGAGCAGGGTCACCGGGTGCGAGACGGCCGCGTCGAGCTGCTCCATGAGCCGCTGCCGCGCAAGGTGTACGGTCGGCAGCTCAGGCGTGTCACCACGCCGCGGGACCACCGTCGCCTCGATCGGGCGGTTCGGCGCGTTCCAGCCGCGGAAGCGTTCTGCGGCGTCGTTGTGCGCCAATTTGTCAAGAGTGCTCTCGCGTGGAACGCCGTGATGGCTCGTGTGCACCGTCACTCCCGAAGACGCGGTTTTCCGACGTGCCGGTCGGCCCTTCCTTGGGGTGGTAATGGTCGGACAACTGACGCCGACCACCATAGATCTCCGGACCGTCCCGAGGGGAGCCTGACATTTGCGCGCGTCGATTGCATAGCTACAAACATTGACGAATATCGCACGGTTGAGCGCTCTACATCTAGACATGCGTCGATTGATATCGCTGGCTTGCCGTACACGGTGTACGCGGTACGTGGACCTATCTACGTATTTTGTCCGGTTATGCTGTCGGTGTCAGTTGTTACTGCGCGTCTTGTGGCTACACAGCGTGAACCCGGCGTCTGAGGGCTTCCGGAGGGCTGCGCGGACGTGTGCGGAATGGCCCGTTTCGACCCGTGGCGAACCCGTGCTGCACGCCTGTGAAGATCGTCCCGCTTAGGGCCCCGGCGTGTCGGCGCGCGAGATACTCAGATCATGTTCGAGCGTTACTCAACACGAACGCGCCAAGGGCGGTTCTGTTGCTGATAATTACAACCGTGTCATCAGCAACACTCCTCTTAGGTGGCAAGTCGATTACTCAATCACATGCCAATCTGCAAGTTGCAATCGCCGTCAACCGGCATAGGGTACATTCCAGGCGCCCGCTGTGACTGGTGTGGCGGCCGCTGCCGTTGCGTCCCCGCTCGGTTGTCGGTTTGGATGGTTCGTCCGCGAATGTTCCAAGACCGGAGGTCCGGTGTACGACCTCAACAGCCTCTCGCTGAGCGAGATCGTGCGCTGCGGAGCCGACGTGCGCACCGCCGCCACCACGGAGGAAGACCTGGCCGGAGCGTTGCGGACCGTCGCGGTCCTGCTGCGCGACCGGCTGCGCGACGGCCACGACGGCCCGCCGGCCTTCGCCTGGCTCCGCCTCACCGCCGGCGATGTGGACGTCACTGTCGGCGATCCGCCGGCCACTGTGCCGTCCGCGCTCGTCCCGCCGGTCCCGGACCCGCCAGTCGCCGTTCCGGCGCCGGTGGTCGTCCACCTCCACGAGGCCGACGACTATCCGGTGCGGGTCGTGCTCGCGGTCGGCGGCGCCGGCCACCGCATCCTCGCCGGCGTCACCGTCCGGCTGGACAAGGAGACCGCGCAGCTGTTCGAGCTGGTCAGCCTCAGTCTCCGGATCGGCCTGCAGCGGCATCAGGGCGCCGGCCCGGCCGAGCGCGAGCAGGCGCTCGGCGACCTGCTCGTCGCCGTGGAGCGGACCGCGGCGGAGCAGGCGACCCGCATGGAGCAGGCCGTCGCCGACCTCGCCGCCTCCGCCGGCCGCCTGCGCCGCAGCCAGCACGAGCTGCGCGAGCGGGAGGCCCGGCTGCGGGAGGAGACCGGCGTCGCCGAGGCGCTGCGCTCCGTCGGCACCGACCTGTCCTCGGAGCTGGACGTGGACCGGGTCGTCCAGCGCGCCACCGACCTGGCGACCAGCCTCACCGGCGCGGCGTTCGGTTCGTTCTTCTACAACGTCACCGACGAACTCGGCGAGTCCTACCTGCTGTACACCCTCTCCGGAGTGCCGAAAGAGGCGTTTGCAAAGTTTCCGATGCCGCGCAACACGAAGGTGTTCGACCCGACGTTCCGCGGCGTCGGGTACATGCGCAGCGACGACATCACCAAGGACCCGCGCTACGGGCACAACGCGCCGTATTCCGGCATTCCCGAGGGGCACCTGCCGGTCGTGAGCTACCTGGCCGTGCCCGTCGTCTCCGCCACCGGCGAGGTGCTCGGCGGCTTCTTCTTCGGCCACCCGCAACCGGCCAGGTTCACCGGACGGCACGAGCGCCTCGCCGTCGGCGTCGCCGGCCACGCCGCGGTGGCGCTCGACAACGCCCGCACCTACCTGCGGCAGCGCAACGCCGCGGTCGAGCTGCAGCGCAGCCTCCTGCCCCGGATCCCGCGGCTGGAAGGGCTCGAGGTGGTCTCGCGGTACCTGCCCGCCGCGAAGGGCATCGAGGTCGGCGGCGACTGGGTCGACCTCGTGCCGCTGTCCGCGGGCCGGGTCGCCCTCGTCGTCGGCGACGTCATGGGCAAGGGCATCCGCGCCGCCGCCGTCATGGGGCAGCTGCGGACCGCGATCCGCTCCTACGCGTCGCTGGACCTCGCCCCGGGTTCGCTGATGCGGCAGCTGAACACGCTGCTCGCGGCCGACCTCGACACGCAGATGGCGACCTGCCTGTATGCCGTCTACGACCTGGTGCACGGCACGCTGACCTACACCAACGCGGGTCACCCGCCGGCCATCGGGGTGCTCGGGGGCCAGCCGTCGCGGCTGCTGACCGGGCCGGTCGGGCCGCCGCTGGGCATCGTCGACTTCCCGTACACCGAGCAGGTCGTCGTCGTGCCGCCCGGTGAGGCGCTGCTGCTGTACACCGACGGCCTCGTCGAACGCAGGGACAGCAACATCGAGGACCGGCTCGCCGACCTCCAGGCGCGCGTCGCCCTGCACCCGCGACCGACCCTGGCCGCCATCGACGACCTCGTCGCCGGGATGGTCGACCCGGCCCACCACGAGGACGACATCGCGGTGCTCTACGTCCGGCAGCCGCCGGCCGAGGTGCCGCGCACCGCCCGGGCGCCCTACCCGGCGTCGGCGGCGCAGAGCCGGGCCGCCCGCCGCTTCGTCGAGGAGACCCTGACCGGGTGGGGTGTGCCCGGCGAGCGGGTCGAGACCGCGGTCGCGGTCGTCGCGGAGCTCTTCGCCAACGCGGCGACCCACGCCCGCACCCGCCACGTCGAGGTGCGCCTGCACCTGCTGCCCGCGCACGTCGCGGTCGAGGTCTTCGACCAGGACAACCGGCTGCCGTTCCTGATCGAGCCGACCTTCGACGACGAGCACCACCGCGGGCTGCACATCGTGCGCGCCACCTCGGACCGCTGGGGCACCCGCGCGGTCGCCGACGGCAAGATCGTCTGGGCGGAGATCCCGCTGCACCCCCGGCAGGCCGTCTGACGGCCGCCGGGGGCTTCACGACGCTCAGCTCTGCAGCCGGGCCAGCTCCTCCTCGACGATCGACTCGTCGAGCTTCTTGAACACCGGCGTCGGCGTCGCCAGGGCGGTGCCCGCGACGATCTCCTGCGAGGTCCACGTCGCGCCGGTCGTGTAGTCGCCGGTCAGGATCGGATACGTGAGGCCGTTGTCCAGGTCCTCGACGTCGACGATCTGCGGCATCGGCGCGTGCACGCCGGTGCCGCCCAGCAGCTCGTGGATCTGCTGCGCCGCGTGCGGCAGGAACGGCGTGAGCAGCGTGTTGCAGTCGCGCACCGCCTGCAGGGCGACGTGCAGCACGGTGCCCATCCGGGCCTTGTCCTCCTTGAGCTTCCACGGCGACTGGTCGGAGAAGTACTTGTTCACCTCGCCGACGATCCGCATCGCCTCGGAGATCGCGGCCTTCTGCCGGTGCTTGGCGAGCAGGTCGCCGACCGAGCCGAACCCGGCGCGGACCGCCTCCAGCAGCGTGGTGTCCTCCGCCGTCAGCTCACCGGCGGCCGGGATCTCGCCGAAGTTCTTCGCGGCCATCGAGATCGACCGGTTGACCAGGTTGCCCCAGCCGGCGACCAGCTCGTCGTTGTTGCGGCGGCGGAACTCCGCCCAGGTGAAGTCGGTGTCGGTCGCCTCCGGGCCGGCCACCGCGATGAAGTAGCGCAGCGCGTCGGCGTCGTAGCGCTCCAGGAAGTCCCGCACGTAGATGACAACCCGCCGGGAGGAGGAGAACTTCTTGCCCTCCATCGTCAGGTACTCCGACGACACCACCTCGGTCGGCAGGTTGAGCGCGCCCAGCGAGCCCGGCTTCGGCGCCGAGTAGCCCAGCAGGATCGACGGCCAGATCACCGAGTGGAAGACGATGTTGTCCTTGCCCATGAAGTAGAACGCCTCGGCGTCCGGGTCCTGCCACCACTTGCGCCACGCCTCCGGGTCGCCCTGGCGGCGCGCCCACTCGACCGACGCCGACAGGTAGCCGATGACCGCGTCGAACCACACGTAGATGCGCTTGTCGTCGCGGTCGCGCCAGCCGTCGAGCGGGATCGGCACCCCCCACTCCAGGTCGCGGGTGATCGCGCGGGGCTGGAGGTCGGCGATGAGGTTGCGGGAGAACTTCAGCACGTTGGGCCGCCAGCCCTCACGGGTGTCGAGCCAGGCGTTGAGCTGGTCCGCGAACGCGGGCAGGTCCAGGAAGAAGTGCTCGGTCTCCACGAACTCCGGCGTCTCACCGTTGATCTTCGACCGCGGGTTGATGAGCTGATCCGGGTCGAGCTGGTTGCCGCAGTTGTCGCACTGGTCGCCGCGGGCGCTGTCGTAGCCGCAGATCGGGCAGGTGCCCTCGATGTACCGGTCCGGCAGCGTCCGCCCCGTCGACGGCGACCGGGCACCGAGGGTGGTCTTCGCGACGATGTACCCGTTGTCGTGCAGGCCCTGGAAGAGCTCCTGGACGACCTGGTAGTGGTTGCCGGTGGTGGTGCGGGTGAACAGGTCATACGTCAGGCCGAGCCCGTGCAGATCCTCGACGATGACGCGGTTGTACCGGTCGACGAGCTCGCGCGGGGTCACCCCCTCGGCGTCGGCCTGGACCTGGATCGGGGTGCCGTGCTCATCGGTGCCGGAGACCATCAGCACGTCATGACCGGCCATCCGCATGTAGCGGCTGAACACGTCGGAAGGCACTCCGAAGCCGGACACGTGACCGATGTGGCGCGGCCCGTTGGCGTAAGGCCAGGCGACCGCGGCGAGAACACGACTCATGACCTGCAAGCGTAGTGACCCGCTCCCTCGTTCGGCGAACGGATAGTTTCTCCCGACACGCTAGGTGACGTCCGAAATCTCCGGTATCGCCCGTTGTCCAATGGGACGGTGAGCGAAGAAGCAGCGTGGTGGCGTGGCCAGGCCGCCGGGATCCCACCCAAGGCCCTGGACTCCGACGGGTTTCCGTTGTGGCCCACCACGACGACCACGACGGTCCGGGCACCGACCGCCGAGCCTGCCCGCGACCTCGTGCCGGCCGATCCCGCCGGCCTCGCCCCCGACCTCGCCGACCCCGGCGCCTACGACGCGGGCGCCACGGCGGTCATCGAACACCTGCAACTGGCCACCGACCACCTGGAGCAGACCGCGGCACAACTGTCCGACGCGCAGGTGTCCGACGCGCAGCTGTCCCACGTGCAGTCGTCCCACACGCAGCTCTCCGACGTCGGCGAGCTCTGGCCGCCGCCCGCGATGCGCGTCATGCGCCAGCCCCGCGACGCCGCCCGTACCTCACCGCCACCGAAGCGCCCGCCGCGGAAGGTCCGCCACTCCCGCAACCCCCTCGTCGGCCTGCCCGCGATGCTGGTGATCGCCCTGCTGGCCGGCTTCTTCGCCTGGACCAGCGCCGAACCCTTCTGGCTCGACATGGGCCAGGGCGAGCGCGGCCAGGCCCAGATCACCCGCTGCAGGGGCGACGGCGTCCTGCGCCGCTGCTACGCGACGTTCCAGTCCGAGGCGCATCCGGCGGTCGCGGGTGTACCCCTCGTCGGCGCCGACGACGCTCCCGGCACCGTCCTCGACGCACGGATGCGCGACGGTGGCCGGATCGCCTACGCCGGCAACCCCTCCGGCCTGCGCGTCCGCTGGACGGTCGGCCTGGCCCTGATCCTGCTGTGCGGCGCCGCCCTGTGCTGGGCCACCGGCGCCGGCCGCCTCGGCCGCTTCCGCACCCGCCTGGCCGCCTACGCGCTGACCGTAGCGGCCCCGCTGCTGCTCGGCGTCGGCGTCCTCATGGCCAGCTACTAGCCGCTGGAACTTTCACGCATGGGCGGCGGCGTAGACCTCGCGCCTCGGCAGGCCGAAGCGGGTGGCCACCTCGGTGATCGCGTCCTTCTTCGAGGTGCCGGCGGCGACCAGCTCGGCGACCGAGGCGGACAGGGCCGCGTCGGTGGGGCGTTCCAGGGTGATCGCGGGTGCGCCGCCGACGACGAGGGTGATCTCGCCGCGGGCCGATCCGGCGTCCTGTGCCAGTTCGCCGAGGGTGCCGCGGCGGATCTCCTCGTAGGTCTTGGTCAGTTCGCGGCACAGCGCCGCCGGGCGGTCGGCGCCGAAGGCGGCGGCCAGGTCGCGCATGGTGTCCTCGACGCGGTGCGGGGACTCGAAGAAGACGAGGGTCCGCGGCTCGGCGGCGAGCGACGCGAAGTACGTACGGCGCTCACCCTGTTTCCGGGGTGGGAAACCCTCGAAGCAGAACCGGTCGCAGGGCAGCCCGGACACGGCGAGCGCGGTCGTGACGGCGCTCGGGCCCGGTGCGACGCTCACCGGTACACCCAACGCCACCGCCGCCCGGACCAGCCTGAATCCGGGGTCGGACACGCTGGGCATGCCGCCGTCCGTGACGACCGCGACGGTCGTCCCGGCCGCGAGCAGGTCCGCGAGCTCCGGGGTGCGGCGCTCCTCGTTGCCCTCGAAGTAGCTGACGAGCCGGCCGCCGATGGTGACGCCGAGGGCCTGGGCGAGGCGGCCCAGCCTGCGGGTGTCCTCGGCGGCGACGACGTCGGCGGTGGCGAGGATCGACCGCAGGCGGGGCGAGGCGTCCTCGGGATTGCCCAGCGGAGCTCCGAGCAGAATCAATGGCACATGTGCGATGGTGGCATCCCACCGCCTACGATCGCGCAATGACCTCGGTGCTGACCGACGCAAGCGAGACGCCGCCGCAGGCGGTTGAGCCGTCCCCGGCCCGCCCGGTCGCCGACGCGGTGCGTCGCCGGCTCGCCCGGCCCGGGCCCGCCACGCCGGGGTTCTGGCTGGCGGCGATCCTGATCACCGGGGTCGGGCTGCTGCTGCGGATGGTGAATCTGGCGCATCCGAAGGAGACGGTGTTCGACGAGGTGTACTACGCCAACGAGGCGTGGGACCTGTTGCAGCACGGGGTCGAGTGGAACCCGGAGGACGGCACCCCGCAGTACGTGGTGCACCCGCCCCTCGGTAAGTGGATGATCGGGCTGGGCGAGCAGGTCTTCGGGTACAACTCGTTCGGGTGGCGCATCGCGGCGGTCACCGTCGGGGTGGTGTCGATCCTGCTGATCGTCCTCGCCGCGCGGCGGCTGTTCCGCTCCACGCTCCTCGCCGCGACGGCGGGGCTGCTGATGTCCCTGGACGGCATGCACTTCGTGCTGTCGCGGGCGGCGCTGCTGGACATCTTCCTCATGTTCTGGATCGTCGTCGCGTTCTACTTCCTGGTCCTGGACCGCGAGCAGCGCCGGGCCAGGTGGCTCGCGGCGCTGGAGCGGGGGATCGACCCGAGCCGGCCCGGTGCCGGCAACCGGCCTCGCCTCGGGATTCCCTGGTACCGGCTGGCCTGCGCCGTCTCCCTCGGCCTCGCCTGCGGCGTCAAGTGGAGCGCGCTCTGGTATGTGCTGCTCTTCGTCGCGCTCACGCTGATCTTCGACATCAGCGCCCGCCGCGCGGCCGGGTCGCGGCACTCGATCCGCGACGGCATCCTCGACGACGGCGGCTGGATCTTCGCCGTCTTCGGCCTCGCATTGGTGGCGTATCTCGCTACCTGGACCGGCTGGTTCCTCTCCGACGAGGGGTACTTCCGCCACTGGTACGCGCAGACGAACGGCCTGACGCAGGACCGCCTGCTCGACCCGCTGGTCAACCTGTGGCACTACCACCAGGAGGCGTACAAGTTCCACACCGGGCTGAGCACGAAGCACCAGTACCAGTCGTGGCCGTGGATGTGGCTGCTGCTGGGCCGCCCGGTCGCGTTCTACTGGAACACCGACGGGCCGTGCGGCGCGAGCAGCTGCGCGTCGGAGATCCTGCTGCTCGGCACGCCGGTGCTGTGGTGGTCGTTCCTGCCGGCGCTGATCGCCCTCGGCTGGCTGGCGATCGCCCGCCGCGACGGCCGCGCCTGGCTGATCATGGTGTGCGCCCTCGCCGGGATCGTGCCGTGGTTCCAGTCGATGCCCGAGCACCGCACGATGTTCTACTTCTACGCCCTGCCGGCCGAGCCGTTCCTGGTCCTCGCCGTGGTGTACGTGCTCGGCGCCATCATCGGCCCGCCGCGGCACGTGAAGCCCGACAGCGACCACCGGCTGATCGGGTCGATCGTCGCGGGTGCGTACGTCCTGCTCGTTGCGGCCTGTTTCGCGTACTTCTACCCGATCTATAGTGGTATGGACATTACGTACACGGAATGGTTCTCCCGCATGTGGCTCGGATCGCGCTGGGTGTAGCACCACGAGGTGGCTGGGTATCACCACAGTCGACGGACTGCCCTATATTGTTTGCCGCACGGCAAACAAAGGCTTCGGTCGCGGATGGTGAAAGGCTCGCATGTCCGGCGTTGGCTCCATCGAGAAGGCTTTGCGCACCGCACCACCTGATCGCCTGGTGGAGGTGCTCGACGCCCACCTGAGCGCGGCACACGGCACGAAGAGCAGCACCGTGTGGCTGGCGGACTACCGCTCCACCGCGCTCTCGCCGAGTGGCGTCGAACCCGACCACGCGGACGACCAGCTCCCCTCCGCGACTAGGGCGTTCGCCAGCCAGACCATCGTGCTGGAGGCCCGGGAGGGCCAAGCCCTCGCCCGGCTGCACCTGCCGATCAGCGCGTGGGGCGAGCGCGTCGGGGTGCTCAGCGTGGTCCTGGACGCCGGGCGGGCGCAGCAGGCACGCGAAGGACTGCGCGACCTGGCCGGCACGTTCGCGGTGGCGTTGCAGGCGGCGTACCGGCGCACCGACCGCTACCACCTCGACCGGCGGCGCGGCGGCCGGCTGACGATGGCCGCCGAGATGCAATGGGACCTCCTGCCCGCCCGGGGCTACGACCAGCCCGGCGTCAAGCTCGCCGGGCAGCTGGAGCCGGCGTACGCGGTCGGCGGCGACCACTTCGACTGGTCCGTCAACGGCGACTGGCTCACCGTCACCGCCCTCAACGGCATGGGCACCGGCCTGGACGCCGCGCTGCTCACCACCCTCGCGGTCAACGCGATGCGCAACGCCCGCCGGTCCATCCCCGCCGGGCAGAGCGCCCCCGGCGACCTCGCCGACCAGGCCGTCCTCGCCGCCGACGCGATCTCCTCGCAGTACGGCGGCACCCGCCACGTGGCGACCCTCCTGCTGTCGCTCAACATCGTCACCGGCGAGCTGCGCATCGTCGACGCCGGCTCGCCCCGCATGCTCCTGGTCCGCGGCGGCCAGGTCCGCGACATGGTCCTCGACCCGCAGCTGCCGCTCGGCATGTTCGGCGACACCAGATACGTCGAGGAGCACGAACGGGTCCACCCCGGCGACCGGCTCTTCATCGTCAGCGACGGGGTGCACGCCGCCACCCGGCCGAACGAGGCCGCGTACGGTGAGCGTGAGTTGAGCCGTGCCATACGATCGACCCGGTTGCAACCACCGGCCGAGGCCATCGGCAGCGTCATGCGGAGCCTTCGTGACTATCACGCGGGCGCCGAACTCGCCGACGATGCGTTGATCGTCTGTCTCGACTGGTCGCCCAGAGCCGACCCGTGATCCCCGCGAACCCCGGAGGACGACGTGCGGAGCAGACCCTCACCGCACCCGGCCGCCAGTGACGACGCGGCCTCCGTGGCCGCCGCACTGGTCGACGCCGCGGGCCAGGCGCTGGTCCTCGCCACCAGCGCCGCCAACGACAACTCCGGCGTCTCCGCCGCCCAGCTGCGCGTCCTCGGCGTGGTGGACCAGGCCGGCTCGATCAACCTGACCCAGCTGGCGATCGCCCTGCGCACCGCGCCGTCCTCGGCCAGCCGCCTCTGCGACCGCCTCGAGGCGGCCGACCTGCTGCGCCGCACCAACGACGACCGCGACCGGCGCGAGGTGTGGCTGGTCCTGACCCCGACGGCCCGCCACCTGCTCGACAGCCTCGGCCGCCAGCGCCAGGAGACGATCGCCGCCGTCCTGCGCCGGATGTCCCCGGACGACCGCGCCGCCCTGGTCCTGGGCCTCCAGTCCTTCTCCCACGCCGCCGGCACCCCAGTGGTCGCCGACGCCAAGGCCCAAGCCAGCTGAGCTGTGCTGTTTCTTCCGCGGCGGCCTTCGGCCGTCCAGGAGCAGTGGGGGATTCTCACCCCACACCCCCAATGCTCGCTCCGCTCGCACGGCCTGCGCCCAGGGGCGCGGCCGAAACACGCGCATGCGCGCAGCAACCGAAGACCGGTGGTCCGGGTTGCGGGGCACAACAGGTCTGTCGTCCAACTCGCCTGCCCTGCGCGCGAGACGCGGAGGCAGGCCCATCCAAAAAGCATCTCGCGCCAGGACGGACGCAATGACGTGATGCTCCCGGCGCGGTTGTCTTGCTGGAGTGTGGAGGCCAGGGGCATCCAGGGCGCCCTCGGGTCTTCGCACGGCCGCGTGGAGGGGTGGATGGGCCTGCCTCCGCGTCTCGCGCGAATGGCAGGCGAGTTGGACGACAGACCTGGTGAGACGGAAACCTTGACCCGCGGTCTTCGGTTGCCGCGCGCATGCGCGTGTTTCGGCCGCGCCCCTGGGCGCAGGCCGTGCGAGCGAAGCGAGCATTGGGGGTGTGGGGTGAGAATCCCCCACTGCTCTTACGGCCGTCAGGCCGCCGCGGAAGAACTAGTGCTGGCGCGTTCTACCAGGTGGGTTTCCACCATGACGGCGGTGGGGGCGGCGCCGGCGATGCGGGCGAGCAGGAGGCGGACCATTTCCCGGCCCATGGCCTCGACGGGCTGGTGGACGGTGGTCAGGGGTGGGTCGGTCTGGCGGGCGATGGCGACGTCGTCGAAGCCGACCAGGGACACGTCGTCCGGGACGCGCCGGCCCAGCTCGCGCAGGGCCCGCAGGGCGCCGACGGCCATCAGGTCGGAGGCGGCGAAGACGGCGTCGATGTCGGCGTTGCGGGCGAGCAGCTCGTGGATGGCGCGTTCGCCGGAGGCCTCGCTGAAGTCGCCGTAGGCGATGAGGGTCTCGTCGACGGGGGTGCCGGAGCGTTCGATCGCCTCGCGGTAGCCGGCGAGGCGGGACACGCCCGCGGCCATGTCCTGCGGGCCGGCGATTGCGGCGATCCGGCGGCGGTTGCGGTCCAGGAGGTGGCCGACGGCGAGGCGGGCGCCGCCCTCGTTGTCGGCGTCGACGAAGGCGACGTCCGTGTCGGAGGTGAGCATGCGGGCGGGGCGGCCGCCGAGGACGACGGGCAGGCCGCGTCGCTCCAGGAGGCTCGGCAGCGGATCGGCGTCGTGCAGGGACAGCAGCATGACGCCGTCGACGTGCTGGTTGGTGAGGTGGTGTTCGACGCGCTGCCGTTCGGCCGGGGACTGGGCCATGGCGAGCCACAGCTGGAGCTGGGTGTCGGCGAGGGCGGAGCTGACGCCGCGGACGATGCCGGCGAAGAACGGCTCACCGAAGACCCGTTCCTCCGACTCGGACACGACGAGGGCGACGGAGTCGGTGCGCTGCGTGACGAGGGCACGGGCGGCGCGGTTGGGCACGTAACCGAGTTCGTCGATCGCCTTCTGCACGGCCGCCCGCGCCTCCGGGCTCACCTGCGGCGAGCCGTTGACCACGCGCGAGACCGTGCCGCGCCCGACGCCGGCGCGCGAGGCGACCTCGTCGAGCGTGGGACGGCCCGCGGAGCGGGGGCGGCTGTTGGTGGAAGGCACGCCCCATTGTGCGCACACGCCCGCGATCTTGCAGCCGCGGTGCCCGAGAAACGCGGCACCGCGGCGGCAAACCGAAACGATCTACGACAAATGCGCCTCCACCAGCACCGTACTCCCCGCCGGGGCGACGGGCAGCACGCCGCCTTCCACCGGTACACCGTCCGCAACGAGCCGGCAGGTCGATGCCGGCGCGCCCGGTTCCTTGCTGACCGTGATGCGGTAGGTGGCGCCGCGGAAGCGCCGGACCGCGGAGAACCCGGACCACGCGGCGGGCAGGACCGGCGCGATCCGCAGGCCCGACAGCTCCGGGCGGATGCCCAGGATCCATTGGGTGACGGCGGCGTAGTTCCATGCCGCGGTCCCGGTCAGCCACGAGTTCTTCGCCTCGCCGTGGGTGGGCGCGTCGCGGCCGGCGATCATCTGGGCGTAGACGTAGGGCTCGCAGCGGTGCAGGTCGCCGAGCTCCTCGCGGGCCGACGGGTTGATCCGCTTGTAGTAGTCGAAGGCACCGTCGCCGTTGCCGACCATCGCCTCGGCGATCATGAGCCACGGGTTGGTGTGGCAGAAGATCCCGGCGTTCTCCTTGTACCCCGGCGGGTAGGAGGAGATCTCGCCGAGTTCGATGCGGTACGAGCTGAACGCCGGCTGCTGCAGCACGATGCCGTGCGGGGTGGCCAGGCGCTCCCGGACGCTGGCGAGCGTGCGGACCGCGGTGCCGTCCTCCAGGCCGACGCCGCCCATGATGCACATGCCCTGCGGTTCGATGAAGATCTGGCCCTCGTCGTTGGACGCGGAGCCGATGACGTTGCCGTGGAAGTCGTAGGCACGGCGGAACCACGAACCGTCCCAGCCGTGCTCGGCGATGGTGCCCGCCATCTTCTCCGCCGCGTTCTGATAAGCGGTCGGATCGTCGCCTCGTTGCAGAGCCAGCCCCGCCAGCTCGCGAGCGGCCAGGACGAACTGGCCGGCGATGAACACCGACTCCGCGACGCCGCCGGTGGCGTTCTCCGTGGTCTGGAACGGCTCGCCGGGCGTGTCGGAGAAGCAGTTGAGGTTGAGGCAGTCGTTCCAGTCGGCCCGGCCGATCAGCGGCAGGCCGTGCGGTCCGAGGCGTTCGGTGGTGTACCGCAACGACAGCCGAAGATGTTCGTACAGGGGCTGCTCGCTGCCGGGGGCGTTGTCGAAGGGCACCGGCTCGTCCAGGATGCTCCAGTCGCCGCTCTCCTTGATGTACGACGACACGCCCAGGATCAGCCACAGCGGGTCGTCGTTGAAGCCGGAGCCGATGTCGTTGTTGCCCCGTTTCGTCAGCGGCTGGTACTGGTGGTATGCCCCGCCGGTCGGCAACTGGGTCGCGGCGATGTCGAGGATCCGCTCGCGGGCCCGTTCCGGGATCATGTGCACGAAGCCGAGCAGGTCCTGGTTCGAGTCGCGGAAGCCCATGCCGCGCCCGATCCCGCTCTCGTACAGCGACGTGGACCGGCTCATGTTGAAGGTGACCATGTTCTGGTAGGCGTTCCAGATGTTCACCATGCGGTCGGTGTCGGTGTCCGGCGTCTGCACCTGCAGCCCGCCGAGGAGCTCCTCCCAGCGCGCGGCGAGGGCGGCGAACCCGGCGTCGACGGTCTCCTGGTTCAGCCAGGAAGCGATCTTCGCCTGCGCAGCGGCCTTGTTGATCGTCTGCGAGCCGGGCGGGTCGAACTTCGCGTCGCGGGGGTTCTCGGCGTACCCGAGGACGAAGCCGATCTCCCGGGTCTCCCCCGGCTCGAGGGTGAGCTTGACGTGGTGCGAGCCGTGCGGCTGCCAGCCGTGGGCGATCGAGTCGCTGGACTCGCCGCGTTCGACCGCCAGGGGCCGGTCCCAGGAGCGGTACGGGCCGAGGAACGCCTCCCGCGCGGTGTCGAAGCCGGCCAGGGGCTCGCTGCAGGCGAAGTAGGCGAAGTGGTCGCGGCGCTCCCGGTACTCCGTCTTGTGGTAGATGACGCCGTCGACGACCTCGACCTGGCCGGTGTTGAAGTTGCGCTGGTAGTTGGTGGCGTCGTCCTGCGCGTCCCACAGGCAGAACTCGATCGAGGAGAAGGCCGACAGTGTGACGGCGGTGTCGCGTTCGTTGGTGACCTTCAGCCGCCACACCTCCAGGGTCTCCCCCAGCGGCACGAAGTAGAGCGTCTCGGCCTTGATCCCGCGGTACCGGGAGGCGATGCGCGTGTACGACAGCCCGTGGCGGCACTCGTAGTCGTCGAGCTCGGTCTGCGTCGGCTGCCACGTGGGCGACCAGAAGGTCTCCTCGTCCCTCAGGTAGAGGTAGCGGCCGCCCAGGTCCATGGGGGCGTTGTTGTACCGGTACCGGGTGAGCCGGCGCAGCCGCGCGTCGCGGTAGAACGAGTAGCCGCCGGCGGTGTTGGAGATGATGCCGAAGTACGCCTCGGTGCCGAGGTAGTTGATCCAGGGCAGCGGGGTGTCTGGTCGGTCGATGACGTACTCGCGGCGTTCGTCGTCGAAGTGGCCGAAGCGCACGGGGTGCCTCCTGCGGTGGGGATGAAGACTGCGCTCGAAACGGTCAGGCCGACTCGCGGACCACGAGGTGCGTGTCGAGCACAGTCGAGTGGGCCGGCCCGCCGGCGATGCGGGCCAGCAGGAGCCTGGCCATCTCGCGCCCCATCCCCTCCACCGACTGGTGCACGGTGGTGAGCGGCGGCTGGGTCTGCCGGGCCACGGCGGAGTCCTCGAACCCGACCACGGCCACGTCGGCGGGCACCCGGCGGCCCAGCTCACGCAGGGCGCGGATGGCACCGGCGGCCATCAGGTCGGAGGCGGCGAAGACGGCGTCGAGACCGGGGTTGAGATGGATCAGGCGGTGCATCGCGTCGGCCCCGCTCGCCTCGCTGAAGTCGCCGTACGCGATGAGTCGCTGCTCGTGCGGCAGGGACGCCAGGCGCAGCGCCTCCCGGTAGCCACGGAGGCGGGCGATGCCCACCGCCATGTCCTGCGGGCCGGCGATCACCGCGATGCAGCGGCGACCGAGGCCGATGAGGTGTTCGACGGCGGTGCGGGCGCCGCCTTCGTTGTCGTTGTCGACGTAGGCGACCTCGTTGTCACCCTCCACCTCGAGCATGTGCGCCGGCCGCCCGCCGAGGACGGTCGGCAGCCCCCGCTTGCCGAGCAGCGCCGGCAGCGGGTCGTCGTCGTGCAGGGACAGCAGCAGTACCCCGTCGACGTGCTGGTCGGACAGGTGCCGTTCGACCATGAGGCGCTGCGACGGTGACTGCGCCATCGCCAGCCACAGCTGCAGCGACGTGTCGGCGAGGACGTTGCTGACGCCGCGGACGATGCCGGCGAAGAACGGCTCGCCGAAGACCCGCTCCTCCGACTCGGACACCACGAGGGCGACCGAGTCGGTGCGGCGGGTGACGAGGGCCCTGGCCGCCCGGTTGGGCACGTAGCCGAGTTCCTCGACGGCGCGGGCGACGGCGGCCCGGGCCTCCGGGCTGACCTGCGGCGAGCCGTTGATCACCCGGGAGACCGTGCCGCGCCCGACGCCGGCGAGCGCGGCCACCTCGTCCAGCGTCGGGCGGCGCACGCTACTCGCCGAGGCCGTTGTGCTTGATGACCTCGCGGAACCGGTGGCCGCTGGCCTTGACCGTGCGCTGCTGCGTGTCGTAGTCGACGCGGATCATGCCGAACCGCTTGGTGTAGCCCCACGCCCACTCGAAGTTGTCCAGCAGCGACCAGGCAAAGTAGCCGCGCAGCGGCGCCCCGGCGGTGATCGCGTCGTGGCAGGCCCGGAAGTGCGCGTCGAAGTAGGCGACCCGGTCGGCGTCGTCCACGGAGCCGTCATCACCCACGGTGTCGACGTACGCGGCGCCGTTCTCGGTGATGTACAGCGGGACCGCCGGGTAGTCGCGGGCGACGCGGGTGAGGGTCTCGGTGAGCCCGGGGGCGTCGACCTCCCAGCCCATGTCGGTGACGGGGACGCCGGGGCGCTTGAGGAACCGGACGGTCTCGCTGCCCGGCCACGACGTCGGCGCCCGCCAGTACGGCTCGGCGGGCACGTCGGGGTCCTCGGCGGCCACGACGTGGCGGCTGTAGTAGTTGATGCCGAGCAGGTCGAGGGGCTGCGCGATCTGCTCCAGGTCGCCGTCGCGGACGAACCCGAAGTCGCTGACCTCGGCCAGGTCGGCGACGACGTCGGCCGGGTAGGAGCCGAGCAGGACCGGGTCGAGGAAGATCCGGTTGGCCAGCCCGTCGATGCGGCGGGCCGCGTCGAGGTCTCCGGCCTTGTGCTCGTCGGCCGGGGAGATGGCGTACAGGTTGAGCGTGATGCCCAGCTGCGCCTCGGGATCGGTGGCCCGGATCGACTGGAGCGCCTGGCCGTGGCCGAGGAGCAGGTGGTGCATCGCGGCCAGGGCGTCGGGTGCGTGCTGGCGGCCGGGTGCGTGGACGCCGGACGCGTAGCCGAGGAACGCCGAGCACCACGGCTCGTTGAACGTCGTCCAGTGCCGGACCCGGTCGCCGAGCGCGCCGTGCACGAGCGTGGCGTAGTCGGCGAACCGGGCCGCGGTGTCGCGGGCGGGCCAGCCGCCCGCGTCCTCGAGCGTCTGGGGCAGGTCCCAGTGGTACAGCGTCACCCAGGGGGTGATGTCGTGCGACAGCAGCTCGTCGACGAGCCGCCGGTAGAAGTCCAGGCCCTTGGCGTTGGCCGGCCCCGACCCGCCCGGCTGGACGCGGGGCCACGCGACGGAGAACCGGTAGGCGTTGACGCCCAGGTCCTTCATCAGCCCCACGTCTTCGCGGTAGCGGTGGTAATGCTCGCAGGCCACGTCGCCGGTGTCCCCGCCCAGGGTCTTGCCGGGGATGTGGCTGAACGTGTCCCAGATCGAGGGGGTGCGGCCGTCCTCCTGGACGGCACCCTCGATCTGGTACGACGCGGTCGCCGCACCCCACACGAAACCGGGTGGGAACGTCAGCGGGTCGATGCTGGTCACGCCTTGACCGAACCTTCCATGATGCCGCCGATGATCTGACGGCCGAATGCGATGAACACGAGGAGCAGCGGCACGATGGCCAACGCTGTCCCGGTAAAGACTTGCACGTAGTCGGTCTTGTAGTAACCGGTCGCGAGAATGTTCAGTGAAACTTGCACGGTCGGAGTGTCGCCGTTGAGCACGACGTACGGCCACAGGAAGTCGTTCCAGGTCTCCATGAACGTGAGCAGGCCCAGCACCGCCGCGGCGGGGCGCAGCGCCGGCAGCACGACGCTCCAGTACGTCCGCCAGGTGGAGGCACCGTCGACCCGGGCGGCCTCGATGAGCTCGTCGCTGATCGCCGACTCCGCGTACTGACGGATCATGAAGACACCGAAGCCCTTGACCAGGAACGGCACGATGACCGCCTGGAGGGTGTTCGTCCAGTCGAACTTCACCATGAGCAGGTACAGCGGGATGATGTTGACCTGTGTCGGGATCATCATCGTGAGGATGATGATCAGCAGCAGGGCGTTCTTCCCCCTGAATTTCAGTTTAGCGAAGGCGAACCCGGCGAGGGTGGAGAAGAACACCACCGACAGGGTCACGCACGACGCCACGATCGCCGAGTTGATCAGGCCGTAGACGAAGTTCGCGTCGGTGTTGTCCAGCACCCGCTGGGCGTTGTCGAAGAAGTTCGGGCCGGGCGTGAGCGGCGGCGGGATGTCGGTGACGGCGCTGTTGTCCCGCGACGCCACGATGAACGACCACACGATCGGGAAGACCGACAGCACGATCGTGATGATCAGCGCGAGGTAGGTCAGCGGGCTGGCGTCCCACAGCGCCGACGAGGCACTGCGGACCCGGCCCTTCTTCCCCGGCGGCGGCGTGCCCGGCACGCTTCGAGGTCGGGTCATCGTCGTGCTCATGAGGTGGTCCCCTTGACGGATCGGCGCACCAAGGCGAAGTTGACCAGCGCGAAGATGAGAATGATCACGAACAGCAGCCAGGAGATCGCGGCGCCGCGGCCCACGTTGAAGTTGTTCGTGAACGTGGTCTCGTAGATGTACATCGCCACGGTCTGGAACTCGTTGAGCGAGCCACCCTGGATGCGGCCGTAGTTGAACAGCAGCGGCTCGGTGAACAGCTGCATGCCGCCGATCGTCGAGATGATCACGGTGAAGAGGATCGTCGGCTGGATGAGCGGCACGGTGATCCGCCAGAACCGGCGGGCCGCGGACGCGCCGTCCAGGGACGCCGACTCGTACAGCTCCTTCGGGATCGCCTGCATCGCGGCCAGGTAGATCAGTGCGTTGTAGCCGGTCCAGCGCCAGTCGACCATGAACGCGATCGCGGTCCACGACGACCAGCGGTGGTTGCGCCACTCGACCGGATCCAGGTGGACGGACTGCAGCAGCCAGTTCGCCAGGCCGTACCGGTCGGCGAAGATCAGGCCGAACACGATGCCGACGGCCGCGACGGAGGTGATGTTCGGGATGAGCACGCCCATCCGGATCGCGGTGCGGGCCCGCATCTTCTTGTTGAGCCAGCTCGCGATGAGCAGCGCGCCGATCAGCTGCGGCACGGTCGAGACGATGAACAGGCCGAAGGTGTTGTAGATGACGACCCAGAAATGCTCGTCCATCAGGATCTTGCGGTAGTTCTCGAACCCGACGAAGCCGGCGTCGCCGCCCGTCAGCGTGTTCTTCCGGGTCGACAGGATGGCCGTGTAGACCAGCGGGTAGGCCCCGAACACCGCGAACAGGACGAAGAACGGCGCGACGAACAGGTACGGCGACAGTCGCAGGTCGAGCCGGCCGACCCGCACGGAGCGCCGCGACGGCTGCTTCGAAGACCCGGCGGGTGCGCGCCCGTGGCGAGGTCCGGTGACCTCGCCGACGTTGGTAGCCATGGGGGGTGGATCCCTTCCGATCAACGGGCTAAGGGGATGTGGCGGAGGCGGCGTCAGGTTCGACACCGCCTCCGCCGTCATCGGTCGGATCAGCCTTCGGCGAGTGCCTTGCTGTCCTTGATGGCCTTGTCCCAGCCCGCCTGGGCGCTCAGCTTGCCCTGCTCGGCGGCCTGCATCGCCGGCTCGAACCCGTTCTCCCACAGGGCCTGGTGCTTCGGCCCGAGGTAGATCGGCTTGAGCTCCTTCGCGGCACCGGCGTAGATCTTGCCGACCGGCGCGTTGTTGAAGTACTCGTTCTTCGCGTCGGTGATCTTCGGGTCGTCCAGCGCGGCGATCGACGAGGGCAGCGGGCCGGCCTCGGCGAACGCGTCCAGGCCACCCTGCTTGCCGGTGATGAACTTGATCAGCTCGAACGCGGCCTTCTTGTTCTTGCTCTGCTCCGGGATCGCGAGGTAGGAGCCGCCCCAGTTGCCACCCTTACCGGGGATGGTCGCGATGTCCCACTTGTTCTTGCCGGCGTCGCCGGCGCGCTCCTTGATGACGCCCGTGTACCACGGCGGGCACGGCACGGTCGCGAACGCGGCGTTCTTGAACGCGGCGTCCCAGTCGGCCTGCCAGCGCGCGAGCTTGGCGGTCAGGCCCTTGGAGGCCATGTCCATGCCCAGGTCGTACGCCTTCTTCACGGCCGGGTTGGTGTCACCGATGTACTTGTCGCTCTTGTCGTAGAACCAGCTGTCAGCGTTCTGCATGATGTACGGCTGCATGATGCTGGTCGCCGAGTCGGTCCACGCCGCGCCGGTGTTCTTCGCCTTGAAGATCTCGCCCTGCTTGATGTACTCCTCCCACGTCGGCCACAGCTTGCTGACCGCGTCACGATCGACGGGCAGGCCGGCCTCCTGGAAGAGGTCGGTGCGGTAGCACATGGCGAGCGGGCCGACGTCGGTGCCGAGACCGACGAGCTTCTTGCCGTCCGCGGTGAACGCGTTCTTCCACTTGAAGGGCAGGTAGTCCTTCTCGACGGACGCCGCGCCCAGGTCCAGCAGGTTGGCGAAGCCCTTGTTGTCCTTCAGGTACTGCAGGAGCATGCCCTCTTCGAGCATGACCACGTCGCTCGCGCCGCTGCCGGCGGAGATCCACTGGGCGAGCTTGGGCGTGAAGTCCTTGGTCTGGCCTTCGTTCTTGACGTCAACCTTGATGTTCGGGTTGGCGGCCTCGAAGTCCTTGACCGCCTGCGTGAAACCGGGCGTGCCGAAGTAGGACAGCGAGATGGTGACCGGGCCGGTGCCGTCGGCGCTGGGCTCGGCATCCTTCTTGGCGCTGCATGCGGTCATACCGAGGGCAAGACCCACGGTGAGCGCGGCCGTAGCGATCGAACGCAGACGGCGTGAGGTAACGCTCATCCTGACCCCTCTCTCAGGTCGTGATGGGTGTGGTGGGGGTGTGATGCATCGACGGCGGACCCGGGTGTGAAGTCCGTCGTTCGGGTGTCGCAGGTATGGCGGGTCGAGCATTTGAGTGGCTCCCATGGCCGCGGGGTGTGTCACCGGCCACAGCCACGGGAGCGCTCCCATGAGACTGGCGCCTCGTTCGCCACGTGTCAATGGGGCAATGGGAGCGTTCCCATTTCGTTACCGCAAGATTTCGTAGCGCCCGTTTGTCACGCTTTACCGCGACATGCCCGCTCCATGCAGAGCACATCCAGCGACTTGAGTCAATTCCTGCGCGGCGGCGTCACCCATCGACGCAGATCGTCGGCAGAGGCCGTCATGAAACACACATCGATCGATGCTCCACGCCCGTGAAGGCGCACCGCATCGATCGATGGGCATCTCGGCGAAGGGAGCGGAAAAACCGCGCTCCTAGGTCATGCGGCGCAGCAGCGTGGTGGCGCGGGCCGGGTCGAACGCGGCCGGGTCGATGGCGCGGCCGAGCCAGTCCCGCATCGCCGCGTGGTCGGGGTGGGCCGGGTCGGCGACGGCGGCGAGGAGGTCGCGGTACCCGTCGGGGCCGCCGACGTCGTCGGGTGGGCAGGCGCGTTCGCCGGCGGTGCACACGGGATAGACCGTGTCCAGGTCGGCGGGGAACACGTCCTCGACGATCAGGTCGTGCTCCCACCAGTCGCCGAAGTCGTAGGTGTACCGCAGCCGGTCGCCCTTGTGCGCCACGGCGTCCAGGCGCACGTCGAGCTCGTCGTGGACGTCGAGCAGGCCGTCGGGGTCGGGCACGCCGTACTGCACCCCGTCGACGTCGAAGACGTGCAGGTGCCGGTCGCCCCAGCCCATCGCGAACTGCACGACGCGGTGGACCCGGTCGAGGGTGAACCCGCCGGGAATCAGCACCCGCCGCCAGACGGTGGGCTCGACGCCGTCGAGCGTGATGCGGAGTTGGATGATCGCGCGCGCCATGGTGCAGTCATTGTTGACCGGGCAGGTGCGACGGCGCACCCTGAAGTCGTGATCTGTCCTGCGTGTCGGGAGAAACGGCATGCCGACTGCCCGGGCGGCAACCGGTGCGACTGCCAGCACCGCCCGCCGGAGCCGATCCCGCCGGTGACGGGACCGCCCGGCGAGTAGGCAAGTAGGGTTGCCGGGTGCAGCAGCTGTACCCGGAGCCGGGAGCCGTCGACCATGCGACCCTCGTCGACCTGTACGCACCCCCGCCGGAGCCATCCCTGCGGGTGAACTTCGTGTCGAGCCTCGACGGTGCGGGCACGCTCGGCGGGAAGTCCGCCGGCCTGTCGGGGCCCGAGGACAAGCGGGTCTTCGGGATCCTGCGGATGCGCTGCGACGCGCTGCTCGTCGGCGCCGGCACGGTCCGCGAGGAGGGGTATCACGCGGTGCGGCTGGACCAGCAGCGCCGGCAGTGGCGCCTGGCGCTCGGCATGAGCGAGTTCCCGACCCTGGTCATCGTCTCCGGCCGCTGCGACCTGGACCCCGCGCAGCCGGCCCTCGCCGACGCCCCGGTCCGCCCGATCATCCTGACCAGGGCCCAGGCCGAGCCGGGGGCGCTGGGCGAGGTCGCCGACGTCATCCGTGCGGGTGACGAGCACGTGGACCTGGTGGCGGCGGTCGGGCAGCTGCGGGAGCGCGGGTTCGCGCAGATCCTGAGCGAGGGCGGGCCGACGCTGTTCGGGTCGCTCACCGCGGCGGGGCTGGTGGACGAGTTGTGTCTCACGGTGTCGCCGTTGCTCGCCGGGCCCGGAGCGGGCAGGATCACGGCCGGGCCGGAACTTCCGGCCCCGGCAAACCTCACGCTGCGTCACGCGCTGCTGGCCGATGGTCAGCTGCTGCTGCGATACGGGCGCTGACCGGAATCCACAACGTTGTCCACAGACCTGTGGACAAGTGTCCCCAACCTGTGGACAGTCGCCGGGTTTGCCCGGTTTTGCCGGCGTGAACAAACGTGAACGTGTCCACAGCGGGCGTGGTGACTTCGATCCACTGGTGCTCGTGGGGCACGATGCACAGGCGAACACATGTACTGGGGGTCGACCATATGGACGCCAACAAGGACGGGCCGATCGTCGGCCGGGTCCTCGGCACGGCCGACGCGACCCCGCTGACGTTCTGGGTCGCCGTGAACGAGGACGCCTACCTCCAGCTCGATGACGTCGTCGTCACCGAGCGTGAGCTTCCCGGCCAGCCGTCGGTGAAGATCGCGGGCGTGGTCACCGCGGTCCGGGCCCGGCACGAGGGGGTCGTGTTCGACTCCGACGTGTTCCTGGTCGCCGACGGCACGCTCCCGGCGACCGTGCAGGAGGCCGCCGAGATCACCACGACCCGGGTCGACCCGGAGGTCTACGTGCCGCCGACGCCGGGCGCGGTCGTACACCGGGCGCAGGGCGACGCACGCGCCGGCGCGCTGTACTTCGACCGGATGGACCGCACGATCCCGATGGGGTTCGGCCGGGACGGCGCGGCGATGTTCCTCAACGCGGACTTCCTCGACGGCAGCCGCGGCGCGCACGTGTCCATCTCCGGCATCTCCGGGGTCGCGACCAAGACGAGCTTCGCGACGTTCCTGCTCTACTCGGTGTTCCGGTCCGGGGTCCTGGGCGGCGCCGGCGAGACCGCCAACACCCGCGCGCTGATCTTCAACGTCAAGGGCGAGGACCTGCTGTTCCTCGACTATCCGAACAGCCGCCTGGACGCGACGACGGAGGCGGCCTACGCCCGGCTCGGGCTGGTCGCCGGGCCGTTCCCCGACGTGCGGGTCTACGCGCCGCCGCGGGCCGGCGACTCCTCCGGCACGCCCGACGTCAGCAGCCGGCTCACCGGGGTCGACAGCTTCTACTGGACGCTGCAGGAGTTCTGCGCCGACCGGCTGCTGCCGTACGTGTTCGCCGACGCCGACGACGAGCGCCAGCAGTACACAATGGTGGTCCACTCGGTCACGGCGCACCTGGCGCGCATCGCCCAGCCCGCCGAGGGCGGCGTCGCCGTCGACGGCACCCGGCTCAACTCCTACGCCGACCTCGTCGACTACCTCGTGGAGCAGATCACCGACGACGCGACCCGCGGGCAGTGGGCCGGCAGCGCGGTCGGGCTCGGCACCGTCAACGCGTTCGCCCGCCGGCTGATCGGCAGCAAGAAGGACCTGTCCCGGCTGATCCGCGGCGACCTCGCGACCAGGAGACCGCACGCGATCAACACCGCCGAGAGCGCCCAGGTGACCGTGGTCGACCTGCACAACCTGCCGGACCGGGCGCAGCGCTTCGTGGTCGGCGTGACGCTGCGCAGCGAGTTCGAGCGCAAGGAGAAGGCCGGCACCGCGAAGCCGCTGCTGTTCGTGGTCCTCGACGAGCTCAACAAGTACGCGCCGCGGGAGGGCACCAGCCCGATCAAGGAGGTGCTGCTCGACATCGCCGAGCGCGGCCGGTCCCTGGGTGTCGTGCTGATCGGCGCGCAGCAGACCGCGAGCGAGGTCGAGCGGCGCATCGTGGCCAACTCCGCGATCCGGGTCGTCGGCCGGCTCGACCCGGCGGAGGCGTCCCGCCCGGAGTACGGGTTCCTGCCGCCCGCGCAGCGGCAGCGGGCGCTGCTGGCCAAGCCGGGCACCATGTTCGTGTCGCAGCCGGAGATCCCGGTGCCGCTGTGCATCGAGTTCCCGTTCCCGTCCTGGGCGACCCGGCCGGCCGAGGCGGGCCCGGCGCCCAGCTCGACGCTGCGCTCGATCGCCCAGGCCAACGACTCGTTCGCGGTCGTCGCGCGGGTCGGCGGCGGCATCACCGACGACGAAATCCCGTTCTAGCCAGGCAACACAGACGAGAGGACACCCACCGGTGCGGATTCTGCACACCTCGGACTGGCACGTCGGCAAGGTCCTCAAAGGACAGTCGCGGGCCAACGACCACATCGCGGCCCTCAAGGCGCTCGTCGACGTGGCCGAGGCCGAGCAGCCCGACCTGGTGATCGTCGCCGGCGACCTGTACGACTCCGCGAGCCCGCCCGCCGACGCCACGAAGATCGTCACGCGGGGCCTGTCGGCGCTGCGCAAGTCGGGCGCGGACGTGGTCGTCATCGGCGGCAACCACGACAACGGCCAGGCCCTCGACGCGCTGCGGCCGTGGGCGGAGGCGGCCGGGATCACCATCCGCGGCGCCCTCACCCGGCCCGAGGAGCTGCTGCTGTCCGGGCGGACCAAGGACGGCGAGGAGTGGCGGCTCGCCGCGCTGCCGTTCGTGTCCCAGCGCTACGCGGTCCGCGCGGCGGAGATGTTCGACCTCAGCGCCGCGGAGAGCGCCCAGTCCTACGCGCACCAGATCGGCGGGCTGCTCGCGACCCTGACCCAGGGGTTCGGGCGGGACACCGTCAACCTGATCACCGGGCACCTGACCGTGATCGGCGCGACGATGGGCGGCGGCGAGCGCGAGGCGCACACCATCATGGGCTACGCGGTGCCGGCGTCGGTCTTCCCGTCCTCGGCGCACTACGTGGCACTGGGGCACCTGCACCGCGCGCAGGTCGTCAACGGTCCCTGCCCGATCCGGTACTGCGGCAGCCCGCTGCCGATCGACTTCGGCGAGGAGGAGAACTTCTCCGCCGTCACCATCGTCGACGTCACCACCAGCACCGCGGCCCGGGCCCGCGAGGTGCCCCTGCCGGTCGCCACGCCGCTGCGGACGGTCCGCGGCACCCTCGCCCAGCTGTCCACCCTGGACACCGGGGAGGCGTGGCTGCGGGTGTACGTGTCGGAGCAACCGCGGGCGGGGCTGCGCGAGGAGGTCCAGGAGCTGCTGCCGAAGGCCCTCGAGGTGCGCATCGACCCGAAGCTGCTGCCCGACCCGAAGTCCGCGGAGCGCGCCGCGGCCCGCGCCGGGCGCTCGGCGGGTGAGCTGTTCTCCGACTACCTCGGCCAGAAGGGTCACGCGGACGAGGCCACGGTCAAGCTGTTCCACCAGCTGCACGACGAAGTCCAAGAAGCAAGGAACTGAGGCGAGGAACTGACATGCGGCCCATCCGCTTGGACATGGACGGCTTCACGGTGTTCCGGCAGCCGACGACCGTCGACTTCACCGACACGGACTTCTTCGCGCTCATCGGCCCGACCGGCTCCGGCAAGTCGACGATCCTCGACGCGATCACCTTCGCCCTGTATGGCACCGTCCCCCGCTGGGGCGACCGGCGGGCCATCGCCAACGCCCTCGCGCCGTCGGCGACCGAGGCCCGGGTGCGGTTCGTGTTCGAGTCCGCGGGCGTGCGCTACGTCCTGGCCAGGGTGGTCCGCCGGGACAGCAAGGGCGCGGTCACCACGAAGCACGCCGGCCTGGAGGCCCTCCCGCACGGCTTCGACCTGTCCCGGTTCGACACCGGGCTCAGCGCCGAGGACATGGGCACCGTGCTCGCCGGCACCCCGAACGAGGTCGACCTGGCGGTGCAGACCGTGATCGGCCTGCCCTATGAGCAGTTCACCAAGTGCGTGGTGCTGCCGCAGGGCGAGTTCGCGGCGTTCCTGCACGCGAAGCCCGCCGAGCGGCAGAAAATCCTCGTGAATCTCCTCGGCCTCGACGTGTACGGGCAGATCCGCGAACGCGCGAACACCCTCGGCAACACCGCCGACGCCAAGCTGAAGGTTCTCGGCGAGCAGCTCGCCGGGATGTCCGACGTGGACGACGCGGCCCTGGCCGCCGCGGCGGCGAAGGCGGCGACGCTCAAGGCGCTCACCGACGACGTCGACCGGATCGGGCCGCAGCTGGACGACGCGGCGAAGCTCGCCGTCGCCGCCGCGGAGACCCTGACGGCCCTGGACACCGAGATCGGCCGGCTGACCCGGCTGCGGGTCCCCGCGGACGCCGGCACTCTCGCCGCCGGGGCGGCCGCCGCCCGCGGCGCTGTCGCCGCCGCCGTCGACGGGGCCCGCGCCGCCGAGGAGCGCGAGGAGAAGCTGCGCGGCGAGCTGCAGTCCGCCGGCGACCAGACGGCGCTGCGGCGGCTGCTGGACGCGCACGCCGAACGCGACCGGCTCGCGGCCGAGGCCGCCACCGTGCACGGGACCGTCGCCACCGCTGAGCGCGAGCACGCGAAGGCGACCGGGGCGCTGGGCGCCGCCCGTACCAAGGCGAAGGACGCCCTCGAAGCGCTCGAGGCGGCACGGGACGCCTACCAGACCGCGGTCGCCGTCGACCGCGCCACCGCGCTGCGCCCGCACCTGCGGGTCGGGGACGAGTGCCCGGTGTGCACGCAGACCGTGCACGCCCTGCCGGAGACCCCGCACGAGCCGGCGGTCGCCGCGGCCAAGGCGGCCGGCGACGCGGCCCGCAAGCGCAGCGACGCCGCCGAGCGGGTCGTCGCCGAGCACGACAAGGTCGTCCGCGACCTCGACCGTGGCCTCGCCGCGGCGCGGGCGCACGCCGAGCAGGTCGACGCCCGGCTGTCCACACTGGACACCGCGCTGGACGGGGCGCCGGCACCCGAGGCGCTGCGCCGCGACCTCGACGCGATCGCCAAGCTCCACGGCGCGCTGGAGCGGGCCGGCGCGGAGGTCCGCAAGGCCCGCGAGGCGCACCGCAAGGCGGCCGGCGCCGCCGACCGGGCCGAGGACCAGCTGCGCGCGGCGTGGAAGGCGTTCGACGCGGGCCGCGACGCCCTCGCCGCGTTCGGCCCGCCGCCAGCCGACCGCGACGACCTCGCCGACGCCTGGGCCACGCTGACCGGCTGGGCCGGCACCGCCGCCGGGGAACGACAGGCCCGGCGGCCCGACGCCGTCGAGGCGGTCCAGCAGGCCGAGGCACGCGTCACCGCGGTCCGCCACGACCTGCGCGAACTGTTCGCCGGCGCCGGGCTGCCCGCACCCGGCACCGACCCGGCCCGGGAGGCCGCGGTCGCGCTGGAACGCGCCGAGGCCGCCCACCGCCGCATCGAGGAACGCCGCGCGGAGGCGGCCCGGCTGCGCGGGCACCGCGACGAGGTCGCGAAGGAGAGCCAGGTCGCCAAGGCCCTCGCCCAGCACTTGCGGGCCGACCGGTTCGAGCGGTGGCTCCTGGCCGAGGCCCTCGACACGCTCGTCGACGGCGCGTCGCGGACCCTGCGGGAACTGTCCGGCGGGCAGTACGACCTCGGCCACGACAAGGGCGAGTTCTACGTCGTCGACCACCACGACGCCGGGCTGCGCCGCGCGGTGCGGACCCTGTCCGGCGGCGAGACGTTCCAGGCGTCCCTGGCGCTCGCCCTCGCGCTGTCCGAGCAGCTCGCCGGCATGTCGACGTCGGCGGCGAGCCTCGAGTCGATCGTCCTCGACGAGGGCTTCGGCACCCTCGACCAGTCCACCCTCGACACCGTGGCGGCGACCCTGGAGTCCCTCGCCGCCCGCGGCGACCGCATGGTCGGCGTGGTCACGCACGTCGGCGCCCTCGCCGAGCGCATCCCGGTCAGGTTCGAGGTGCGCCGCGACGCCCGCACCGCCCGCGTCGAAAGGATCGGCATATGAGATTCCACGTCGACGCCTGGGACCCGTCCTACGGGGTCGCGTTCGAGGCCGCCGACGGCCCGCAGGCGCAGAGCAGCGCCCAGATCCAGCCCGACGTGGAGCTGCCCGCGGCGGCGTGGCGGGCCGTCGACGCCCCGGCCGGGCTGCGGCCACCCGGCACCGTCCTCGTCGTCGACGGGGTCCAGCGCATCGACGCGCGGGTCTGGGCCACCGACGACGACGGGGTCACCCACCCCGGCATCGCCGCCTCCTACGCCGCCGGGGTGGTCCGCTGCGACCTGGACCGGGGCGCCGCCGCGATCGCCACCACCCGCATCGAACGCGGCCTGTTCACCCCGTTCGAGCTGGCACCGCCGCTGGTCGCCGGCGCGATCCGCTACCCGGCCCGGCGCATCGCCCGCGGCGAACCCAAGGACCTGGCGCTGGGCGTACAGCGGCACATGCGGGCGCTCGAGGTCGGCGTGTCCGGCGAGGAACGCGACGACGGTGACCTGCTCATCGTCGACGGCCCGCTGCAGGAACGGGCGCACCTGCCCCGCGCCCTGGGCTACATCAAGACCCACCGGGTGGAATACCTGCCACCCGAGCTGACCGCCGTCGTCACCGCACTGCGGGGCGGGCAGCGCTCCCCCGTGTTCCTGCTCGGCACGTCGTGGCACCGGTTCGCCTGGTACCTGCGGCTGCCCGGACCCGAAGGGTCACCGTGGGCGGGGATCGTGCGGGCCGAGTGCTCCGCCGACCTGCTGCCCGCCGACGCGGTGGCCCTCGCGCACCTGTCGGCGGTCACGCTGCCCCGCTTCGCGTCCAGCGCCTACAAGGACCCGAGGGCCCCGCAGAACCTCATCCCGATCGCCGGCCTGGAGCGTAAGCTGCGCGCCATGCTCGGCGACGCCCGCCTCCTGCACCGCGCCCTCGCCAGAGCCGTCGCACGATGAGGACCTTCCCGACCCCGCCCCGGTTCGACCTGGCCGGCACCCTCAGCGGCCTGGCCCTCATCCACGGCGACCCCACGCTGTCGGTCGGGCCACGCGAGGGCTGGTTCGCCACCCGTACCCCGGACGGCCCGGGAACACTCCAGCTGCGGTATTCAGGATCGGAGCTGACGGCGGACGCCTTCGGGCCGGGCGCCGACTGGCTGCTGGACCGCGCCGACGCCATCGCCGGCCTCCGCGACGACGTCACCGGCTTCGCCGAACTCGCCCGGCAGCACCCCCTCGTGCACCGCCTGGCCCGGGAGCACGCCGGCCTGCGGATCGGCGCGACCGGCCGGGTGTTCCACCACCTGGTGCCCGCCGTCCTCGGCCAGAAGGTCACCGGCAAGGAGGCCCGCGACGGCTACGTGCGCCTGCTGCGCCACTTCAGCACCGACCCGGCACCCGGCCCCAACCCCCGGCTGCGACTCCCCCCATTGCCCGAGGCCATCGCCGCCACGCCCTACTGGGTGTTCCACCCGTTCGGCATCGAACAGAAACGCGCCGACACGCTGCGCCGCGTCGCCGCCGAGGCCACCCGCCTGGAACGCTGCGCCACCGCCGCCGACGCGACCACCCGCCTGCTCACCGTCCGCGGCATCGGCCCCTGGACCGCGGCCGAGGTCACCCGCGCCGCCTACGGCGACGCCGACGCCGTGTCGGTCGGCGACTACCACATCAAGAACGTCGTCGCCTACGCCCTGACCGGCGCCCCCCGAGGCACCGACGAACACATGCTGGAACTCCTCGCCCCCTACACCGGCCACCGCGGCCGCGTCTGCGGCCTCCTCGCCGCAGCAGGCATATCGGCCCCCAAGTTCGGCCCCCGGGTAGCGCTGCGCTCTTTCGCCCGGTTCTAGCTGTTGTTATTTCTTCCGCGGCGGCCTTCGGCCGTCTAAGAGCAGTGGGGGATTCTCACCCCACACCCCCAATGCTCGCTGCGCTCGCACGGCCTGCGCCCAGGGGCGCGGCCGAAACACGCGCATGCGCGCAGCAACCGAAGACCGGTGGTCAAGGTTGCGGGGCACAACAGGTCTGTCGTCCAATTCGCCTGCCATTCGCGCGAGACGCGGAGGCAGGCCCATCCAAAAAATCCCCGCGCCAGGACGGTCACAACGACGTGACGCTCCCGGCGCGGTTGTCTTGCCGGAGTGCGAAGACCAGAGAGCATCCGGGCACCCCTGACCTTCGCACGGCCGCGTGGAGGGGTGGACGGGCCTGCCTCCGCGTCTCGCGCGCAGGGCAGGCGAGTTGGACGACAGACCTGGCGAGACGGAAACCTTGACCCGCGGTCTTCGGTTGCCGCGCGCATGCGCGTGAGTCGGCCGCGCCCCTGGGCGCAGGGCGTGCGAGCGAAGCGAGCATTGGGGGTGTGGGGTGAGAATCCCCCACTGCTCCTGGACGGCCGAAGGCCGCCGCGGAAGAAACAGGCTTGCGTGCGGCGCGCAGCGTCGCATGGGGGGTGCGGGGTGGGAACCCCCCGCCGGGACGCCGCGCCAGCGGCGGCCCAGCTAGCTCAGTGGCGGCCGCCCCACTCCAGCCCGCAACCCCAACCCACTCCAGCCCGCAACCCCAACCCACTTCAGCCCCGCAACCCAACCCACTCCAGCCCGCAACCCAACCCACTCCAGCCCGCAACCCCAACCCACTCCAGCCCCGCCGCCACGGCAGTGACCCCGGGCAGCTTGGCCAGCTACTGTGGGGCGGTGGATCTGCCGGTGATGCCTCCCGTTGAGCCGATGCTGGCCAAGAGTATTCCCAGCCTGCCCAGTGCGGACGGGATGAGCTTCGAGCCGAAGTGGGACGGTTTCCGCTGCATCGTGTTCCGTGACGGTGACGAGGTCGAGCTGGCCAGCCGTGGCGGCAAGACGCTGACCCGCTACTTCCCGGAGGTTGTTGCGCAGGTGCTGGCGCAGCTGCCGGTGCGGTGTGTGGTCGACGGGGAGATCATCGTGATCCGGCGTGACTCGGGCGAGCCGAAGCTGGACTTCGAGCTGCTCGGGCAGCGCATCCACCCCGCCGCGTCCCGGGTCAACCTGCTGGCCGAGCAGACGCCGGCGTCGTTCGTCGCGTTCGACCTGCTGTCCATCGGCGATGAGTCGCTGGTCGAGGTGGGGTACGCGATTCGCCGCGCCCGACTCGTCGACGCCCTGAAGGGCGTCATCGCGCCGGTGCACGTGACGCCGGTGACGACCGACATCGAGGTGGCACGGGACTGGTTCGAGCGGTTCGAGGGCGCGGGGCTGGACGGGGTGATCGCGAAGCCGGCCGGCGGCGCCTACGAGCCCGGCAAGCGCACCATGTTCAAGATCAAGCACGCGAGGACCGCTGACGCTGTGGTGGCCGGGTTCCGGTGGCACAAGGACGGGCCGATCGTGGGGTCGTTGCTGCTCGGGCTGTATGACGAGGAGGGCCGCCTGCACCACGTGGGTGTGTCCGCGTCGTTCACCCGGGAGCGCCGGGCCGAGCTGGTCGAGGAGCTTGCGCCGTACCGTGAGGACATCGTCGACCATCCGTGGAACTGGGCCGGTCAGATCCCCGGTGCCGCGGCCGCGAGCCTCGACGCGGTGCCCGCCGGTGACGCCGCGACCCGGCTGCCGGGTGGGTTGAGCCGCTGGTCGGGCAAGAAGGACCTGTCGTTCGTGCCGCTGCGCCCCGAGCTGGTCGTCGAGGTCGGCTACGACGCGATGGAGGGCGACCGGTTCCGGCACACCGCCCAGTTCAAGCGCTGGCGGCCGGACCGGGAGCCGCTGTCGTGCACGTATGACCAGCTCGACCGGCCGATCCGCTTCGATGTCGAGTCCGTGCTGGCTGGACGGCCTTGAGAAGCTGGACGGCCTTGAGAAGGCTGCTGCCTGCGCTGCTCGTCGCGGCCCTGGTCGGCGGGTGCAGCGCCCCCGCGACACCCACGCAGGAAGGCCGCGCGCTGACCGCACCGTCGGCCGGGGCGTCGACGTCCTCCGGGGTGAAGGTCGAGCCGGCCCAGTGGAAGCCGTGCCCCGACGTGTACAAGGGGATCTTCGCCAGCCCGCCGCAGAACGTGAAGTACGACTGCGCGACGGTGAAGGTCCCACAGGACTGGCAGAACCCCGAGGGCTCCGGCACGTTCGACGTCGCGCTGGTCCGCGGCCGGTCGACGACGCAGCGGGACCGGGTCGGGTCGCTGTTCATCAACCCGGGCGGGCCCGGCGCGTCCGGGTTCGAATACGCGGTGTACCGCTCCGTGTACCTGCCGGCGGAGGTGGTGCGCCGCTTCGACGTGATCGGCTTCGACCCGCGCGGCATCGGCCGGTCGTCGCCGGTGAAATGCTTCTCCGACGCCGATCTCGACGCCAACTTCGGCATCGACCCGGACCCGCAGACGGACGCGGCGCTCGGCGAGTCGGTCGCGTTGACGAGGAAGCTCGCGCAGAGCTGCGGCGACAAGTACGGCGACACCCTGCGCTACTTCTCCACCGAGCAGACGGCCAGGGACATGGACGCGCTGCGGGCGGCGGTCGGTGAGCAGCAGCTGACGTACCTCGGGTACAGCTACGGCACGCTGCTCGGCGCCGTGTACGCGCAGCTCTTCCCGAAGAACGTGCGCGCGCTGGTCCTCGACGGTGCGGTCGACCCGACGCTGTCGATGCAGGATTCCGCGGAGAAGCAGGCGGCCGGGTTCGAGCACGCGTTCGACAACTTCAGCACCTGGTGCAAGGCGAACGCGAGCGCCTGCCCGATCGGCCCCGACCCGCGGGCGGTGGTGACGAAGGCGATCGCCGACGCCCGGACCAGCCCGGTGCAGGGCAAGGGTCGCACCGCCACGGCCGGCTGGGTGTTCACCGCGGTCGTGTCGTCGCTGTACAGCGAGTCCAGCTGGCGGGTGCTCGCCCAGGCGATGCAGGACCTGCGGGGCGGCAACCCGGAGAAGATGTTCCAGCTCGCGGACTCCTACGCCGAACGGGACCCGCAGGGCAAGTACTCGAACATGTTCGACGCGAACGCGGCCGTCGGCTGCACGGACAGCGACAACACTCCGACGGTCGAGCAGGCCAAGGCGTTGCAGCCGCAGTGGCGGTCGAAGTATCCGCTGTTCGGCGGCGCGCTCGCGCTGAACCTGCTCTGCGCGCAGTGGCCCGGCAAGCGCGACCCGTACCCGGCGAGCGCCGCGACCGGCTCGGCGCCGATCGTCGTCATCGGCACGCTCGGTGACCCGGCCACCCCCTACGAGCAGGCGCCGGCCCTGGCGAAGATGCTGGGCGTCGGCACGCTGATCACGTGGAAGGGCGAAGGCCATACGGCCTACCCGAAGACCGGCTGCGTGATCGATGCCGTGAACCGGTACCTGATCGACCTGCGGGTCCCGGCCCCGAACCTCACCTGCGACAAGTAGCGGCTACGCCACCGGCTTCGACTCGTTGCGAGCGCGGCTGGGCTGGACGCGCATCGGCTCGCCGGGCATCTTCGGATACTCCGGTGGGTACGGCATGTCGCCCTCGCCGTTGGCCGCGTCGCGCTCCGCCCATTCCAGCAGCGGCGTGATGTCGTGGGCGACCTCGTCGATGCCGGCGTGCGCGTCGCCGAGCTTCGCGATCCGCTCCGGCACGGTGCGCAGGTCGAAGTCGTCGGGCTCGACGTCGGGCAGCTCCTCCCAGCGCAGCGGCGTCGACGCGGTGGCCCGGGCGTTGGCCCGCAGCGAATACGCGCAGGCGATCGTGCGGTCCCGCGCCATCTGGTTGAAGTCGACGAAGACCCGCTCGCCGCGCTCCTCCTTCCACCATTTGGTGGTCACGAGGTCGGGGCGGCGGCGCTCCACCTCCCGCGCCAGCGCGATCACGGCCCGCCGGGCCTCGACGAACGTCCACTCCGGCTTGATCCGGACGTACACGTGCACACCGCGGCCGCCACTGGTCTTCGGCCAGCCCTTCCAGCCCAGCTCGTCCAGGACCGCCTTGAGCTCGCCGGCGACCACGGCCGCGTCGGCGAAGTCGGTCCCCGGCTGCGGGTCCAGGTCGATGCGCAGCTCGTCGGGGTGGTCGACGTGGCCCTTGCGCACCGGCCACGGGTGGAACACGATCGTGCCCATCTGCGCCGCCCACGCCACGTGCGCGAGGTCCGCGGGGCACAGCTCGTCGGCCTTGCGCCCGCTGGGGAACGCGATCTGCGCCGTCTCCAGCCACGGCGGGACGCCCTTGACCGGGACCCGTTTCTGGAAGAACGTCTCCCCGCCGATTCCCTCCGGGAACCGCTGCAACGTCGTCGGCCGGTTGCCCAGCGCCCGCATGATGCCGTCGCCGACCGCGACGTAATACTCGAAGACGTCGCGCTTGGTGAAGCCGCGCTCCGGGAACATCACTTTGTCGGGACTGGTCAACCGCACCGGACGTCCGGCAACCTCGATCTCCAGCGCACTGGCCATGCCAAGCACCCTACGCGCCGGCTGGCCTCGCGGTGCCCCGTGACACCGTTCAGGACCGTCGCGTCGCCTGCGGGCTCGGCCTGCGCCGTGGCATCGGCGCCGCCGGCCGGCGACCCGGGGTCCGGGGTTCGGGGGTGGGGTTCGGGGACTGCTCCTCGCCGCGGTCGCCGAGGCGGGTGAAGTACAGGATGCCCGCCCCGCCGATGATGAACGCGAACCCGATGGTGGTCATCATCGACGACGTGCCGGTCACGGGCAGCGTGCCGGTGCCGGTCGCCGCGGCCGCCCCGGAACCCGTGGGAACACTGGAAACACCAGGCCCGCCACCGCCACCGGGCGTGGTGCCACCGCCGGGCGTGCCATTGCCGTTGCCGCCACCGGGCGTGCCGTTGCCGTTGCCACCGCCGGGGGTGCCGTTGCCATTGCCGTTGCCGCCGCCGGGCGTGCCGTTGCCGCCGCCGGGCGTGCCGTTGCCGCCGCCGGGCGTGCCATTGCCGCCGCCGGGCGTGCCATTGCCGTTGCCGTTGCCACCCGGCGTGCCGTGGCCACCACCGCCACCGGGCGTGGTGCTGCCGTTGCCGCCGGGCGTGCCATTGCCGTGACCGCCGTAGCCGCCGCTGCCCGAGCCGTGGCCGTGTCCGCCATTGCCCGAGCCGTGACCGCCATTGCCCGAGCCGTGGCCCGAGCCGTGGCCCGAGCCGTGGCCCGAGCCGTGGCCCGAGCCGCCGTGGCCGTGACCGCTGTGGCCGCCGTAGCCGGGGGCGTCGTCGTCGCCGGTGGCCTGGCCGGCGTACAGCGGGCCGCCCGTGCCGACGCCGGTCGGGGCCGCGTACTGCCAGTCGTTGGTGTCGTTCGGCCCGTACCCGGCCGGGGCGGTCCCCGGGTGGGACGTCTCGCCGTCGGCGCACAGTTCGAGGGTGCCGTTCCACGACTGGCCGCAGCCGTCCACGCGCAGCTCCTGCGACGTGAGCGCGGCATGTGCCGCGGTGGCCAGTGGCGTGATGCTCGCGGCGCCCGCCGCACCGACCGCAACCGCCTTGTAGAGCAGCCTCATCGTTGTCGTACCCCGTCCATTCGACCGGTGTGCCATGAAAAGTCCGAATCACGGCTTTCGTCGGTCCAACGAGGCTGGAGCGCGGACGTCGCGGGCGAAATCGTGTTCGCGGGCTGTAATGGTCGGTCGGCGCCGCGCCGCCTACCGTTGAGGCATGACCGAGCCACTTGTCGACCTGCCCACCACCGATGCCGAGTGGCGCGTGCGGCTGTCCCCGGACGAGTTCCGGGTGCTGCGCCGCGCGGGCACCGAGGCGCCGTGGAGCGGGGAGTACGTCAGCACCAAGACCGAGGGCGTCTACAACTGCCGCGCGTGCGGCGCCCAGCTGTTCGAGAGCACCGCGAAGTTCGACTCGCACTGCGGCTGGCCGAGCTTCGACGACGCCATCCCGGGCACCGTGAAGGAGATCGAGGACCGGAGCATGGGCATGTCCCGCACCGAGATCCGCTGCGCCCGGTGCGACTCGCACCTGGGCCACGTGTTCCGCGGTGAGCGCATGACCGACAAGAACACCCGCCACTGCGTCAACAGCCTGTCGATCAAGCTGGACCCCGCGAGCTGACGCCACGGCCGGACTCACGGCCAGATCCGCGGACAGATCCGCCGGGGCACCACGGTCCCCCGGCGGATCTCGTTGTTGCGAGCACCCCCGCCTGCGCGTAACGCTCAGCCGCGGGTCTTGGCCCGGAACAGCAGGGCCGCGGCGATGACCGAGACGGCCATGATGCCCAGGCACCACGCGGCTGCCTTCCACGGCGCGGAGCCGACCGGCTGGTCCAGCAGCAGCCCGCGCAGGCTCTCCGTGATCGGCGTGATCGGCTGGTTCTCGGCGAAGCCGCGCAGCCAGGTGGGCATGGTGTCGACCGGGACGAAGGCGCTGCTGGCGTAGGGCAGGAACGTGATGCCGAAGGTGTAGCCGGCGGCCGCCTCGGTCGAGGACGCGAGCAGCCCCAGGCCCGCCGCCAGCCAGGACACGGCGGTGATGGTGAGGACCAGGATCCCCACGGCGCCGAGCCACTGCGCCGCGGAGGCGTGCGGCCGGAACCCGATGGCGAACGCCACGCCGAAGACCAGGGCGCTGGAGAAGACGTTGCGGGCGACGCTGGCGGCGACGTGACCGGCGAGGATGGCCGGGCCACCGACGTCGAGGGAGCGCAGCCGGTCGATGATGCCGCCGGTCATGTCGCTGGCGACGGAGCCGGCGGTCATGCCCGAGCCGAACGTCACGCACAGCAGCATGACGCCGGGCACGACGTAGGTGACGTAGGCGGTGCCGGTGTCGATGGCGCCGCCGAAGAGATACACGAAGACGACCATCAGCATCACCGGCAGGACCAGCGACATGATGAGCGCCTCGACGTTGCGCCGGCCGAGGCGCAGCGACCTGCCGCCCATCGTCAGCCACTGGGTGACGGCCGAGGCGGTGGACCCCGTCGCCGCGGTGGGCACCGCGGCCTTGGTCATCGTGGCGCTAGACATTGGCGGGCTCCTTGGCGGTGAGGGCGAGGAAGACGTCGTCGAGGGTGGCGCTGTGCAGTGAGAAGCGGTGCACGACGGTGCGGTCCGGGTCGATCTCGTCGAGGACGGCGCGGACGTGCGCGGCGCTGCCGTCGGTGGTGACGCCGAGGGTGAGCCGATCGGGGTCGCGTTGCACGACCCTGCCGCCGAGGTGGCCGGCGATCGCCTCCCAGCCGGCCCGGTCGGTGATCTCCAGGTCGAGGCGCTGGTCGCCGAAGCGGCGCTTCAGGTCGGTGGGGGTGCCTTCGGCGACGACCCGGCCGTGGTCGACGACGGCGATGCGGTCGGCGAGCCGGTCGGCCTCGTCGAGGTACTGCGTGGTGAGGAAGACGGTCACGCCCGAGGTGACGAGCCCGGCGATCACCTGCCACATCGCCTGCCGGCTGGTGAGGTCGAGGCCGGTGGTCGGCTCGTCGAGGAAGATCACCGACGGGGTGCCGACGAGCCCGGCGGCGAGGTCCAGGCGGCGGCGCATGCCGCCGGAGTAGGTGCCGGCGCGCCGGTTGCCGGCAGCGGCGAGGTCGAAGCGCTCCAGCAGCTCCCCGGCCCGCCGGGTGGCGGCGGTGGCACTGAGGCCGCTGAGCCGGCCCATCATCCGGAGGTTCTCCAGGCCGCTCTGCAGTTCGTCGACGGCCGCGTATTGCCCCGTGAGGCTGATCGCGCCGCGGACCTGCCGGCGCTGGCGGACCACGTCGTAGCCGGCCACGCGGGCCTGCCCGCCGTCGGGGCGCAGCAGCGTGGCCAGGATGCGCACGGTGGTCGTCTTGCCCGCCCCATTGGGTCCGAGCAGGGAGAACACGGTGCCGGCGGGCACGGCAAGATCGACGCCGGTGAGGACGTCGAGCTTGCCGTAGGACTTCGTGAGACCGGCGGCCTCAATTGCCAGGGTCATGCGCGATCCTCCAAGATTCTATTGCGTATGACGTACGCTCTACTGCGTAAGTTATACGCAGAAGTAGGATCGGAGTCAATGGACAACGAGCTGCCCGCGAGCCTCGCCGCCGCCTGGGGCCTTCGCACCCGCCCCGGCAAGGGGCCGAAACCCGGGCTGACCCTGGATCGGATCGTCGCCGCGGGCGTGCGGGTCGCCGCGACGGAGGGTCTCGGCGCGGTGTCCATGGGCCGCGTCGCGACCGAGCTGGGTGCGGCGACCATGTCGCTGTACCGCTACGTCACGGCCAAGAACGAGCTGCTCGACCTGATGGTCGACGCCGCGATCGGCCCGCCGCCGGACGCGCCGCCGGGCGAGGACTGGCGGGAGGGACTGCTGTACTTCGCCCGCGCGCACCTCGGGATCCTGCGCCGGCAGCCGTGGATCGTGCGGGTGCCGATCACCACGCCGCCGCTGACCCCGAACCAGGTCGCGTGGATGGACTTCGGCCTGGCGACCCTCGCCGGGACCTCGCTGGAGGAGCACGAGAAGCTCTCCACGATCATGACCCTGAGCGGCATCACGAGAAACTGGGCGCTGCTGACCGCCGACATCACCGCCGCGGCGCAGGCGTCCGGGACGACCGCGGACGAGGCGATGCTCACCTACGGTCAGCTGCTCGGCAAACTCGTCGACCCCCTGCGGTTCCCCGCGATCGGCAGGCTACTGGCGACCGGCATACTCGACATGCCGGACGAGGTGCCCGACACGGACTTCGAATTCGGTCTGGCACGCGTCCTTGACGGCATAGCGACCTTGATCGACCGGCGAGCGAGCGGCACGCGCGCCCCCAACTGTCAGTGACGCGTTGATAGGGTGCGACGGTCATCTCAAGAAACGGCGGATCACGTGGCAGTAACCGTGGAACAGCCCACGTCAGCGACACCGACGTCGGCCCCGGCCCGGCGAAAGCCGCCCGCTTGGGCGCCGCCGGCAGTGCTCGGCGTATTGATTCTCATCGGCCTGGCCCTCTACGGGGTGCCGATCTGGACCACCGCGATCTTCGCGGGCTATGTCGCGCTGGGGCTCATCCTGCCCGGCATGCTGATCTGGCGGGCGGTGCGCGGCCGGCCCGGCTGGTTCGTCGAGGACGTGGCCGCGGGCCTCGCCGTGGGCTACTCCTGCGAGGTCATGGTGTACATCGGCGCGAGGGCCATCGGCCTGCCGCTGCTGACCGTCGCCTGGCCGATCGCCACGATCGCCATCTTCCTGCTCGTGCCGGGGCTCCGGCGGCACTGGCGCGGCACCGACCGGGCCGAGGAGAAGACCCCGTTCTGGTTCTCGGCGATCCTGTCGGGCTCCGCGCTGATCCTCTTCTACTGGAGCGTCATCCGGTTCTTCCGGACCCACGACGTGGCCGAGCCCGGCATGCTGAGCCCCGACGGTGACTCCCCGTTCCACCTGGCCCTGCTCGGTGACGCCAAGCACCACATGCCGCTCGCCTCGCCGTGGCTGCCCGAGCAGCCGGTGCTGTATCACTGGTTCGTCTACGCCGAGATGGCCTCCACCTCGTGGATCACCGGGATCGAGCCGCAGGTCCTGCTGCTGCGCCTGTCGCCGCTGCCGATGGTCTTCGGGTTCCTGCTGCTGATGGCGGTGCTCGGCAAGCGGCTCACCGGCAAGTGGTGGGCGGGCGCGGCGGCCGCGGTCACCACCTACTTCGTGCTCACCCCGACGCCGTACCAGTGGCGCCTCGGCGGCTGGTTCTCCACCTTCGGCACGAACGCCTACGAGGACGGCTCGTCGCTGCGGGCCCAGATGTGGACGAGCCCGACGCAGACGTTCGGCGCGATCCTGTTCGCCGGGCTGGCCCTGGTCCTCGTCGACGTGCTCACCGTGTCCAACCGCAAGCGCTGGGGCCTGGTGGTGCTGCTGACGGCGGCGGTCACCGGCGGCAAGGCGACATTCCTGCCGATGCTGCTCGCCGGCCTGCTGCTGGTCGTCGCGGTGCGCATGCTGACCCGCAAGCGGGTCCACCCCGCCGCGCTGATCACGTCCGGGATCGCGTTCGTCGCGGTGCTGTTCGCGCAGTTCGTGCTGTTCGGCGGCGCGGCGCAGGGCCTGGCGATCGACCCGCTGCACTTCGCGCGGATCTCCGGCGCGCCCTACACGGCCACGTTCGCGCTGCCCGGCGTCGGTCCGCTGTGGCGGCTGGCGCTGGTCACCCTGATCACGTTCGCCTGCTGGGCCTGCATCTGGCCGGGCCTGCTCGGCCTGACCAGGCTCGTCAAGGGCCGCCGGCCCGACCTGAAGATCTCCGCCGACCCGGTCATCCTGATGTTCGGCATCGGCCTGTCCGGCATCGGCGCGCTGCTGGTCTTCGGGCACGAGGGCGGCGCCGAGGGCTGGTTCATGGTGTCCGGGCGGCCCTACCTGTCGCTCGCCGCGGTGGTCGGCCTGGCCCTGATCACGCCCAACGACGTGCCGGTCCAGCGGATGCTCAAGTGGGTGTACGGGGCGATCTTCGCCGGCGCCGCCATCCTGATCGTGGTCCATGAGCTGAACCCGAAACGGACCCCGCGGCCCACGGCCGTGGGCGGGGTGGCGCAGACCGCCTTCCACCTGGTCTGGCCCTACCTGGCGGTGTTCACGCTGCTCGGCGTCGCGGCATGGCTGGTGCACCGCTCGTCGTTCCCGGCCAAGAAGACCGTCTACGCGAGCATGCTGGCCGGCGTCTGCCTGGTCACCACCCTGCTGCACCTGTTCGAGACGACCCGCGAGGCGAACCACACCGGCTGGCGCGGGGTCCAGCAGTACGAGGCGTTCATCCCCAAGGGCACCAAGGACGCCGGGCGGTGGCTGCGCGACCACTCCAAGCCCGACGACCTGGTGGCCACGAACGCGCACTGCGTCATCGCCAGCGACACCCCGAAGGACGTGTGCGACAACCGGCACTTCGCCTTCTCCGCGTACTCCGAGCGCCGTTTCCTGATCGAGGGCTGGGGCTTCACCAACCGCACCCACGAGATGGCCGCCGCGACCGGCACCAACGCCGTCTGGGCGCCGTACTGGAACGAGCAACTGCTCGCCGACAACGACGCGGCCTTCTCCGCACCGTCGGCCGCCACGATCGGTAAGCTGCGCGACCAGTACCGTGTGCGGTGGCTGTTCGTCGACGAGGTCCACGGTGCGCCCGCGTCGACGCTGGGTGACTTCGCGCAGCTCAGGCACCGTGCCGGCGACATCGCCGTCTACGAGATCCGCTGAGGGATGATGAACGACACTGTGACTGACGCCCCCGCGATGGAGCCGTCCGCGGCCGGCCGTCAGGCCCGCCTGGCCGAGGTCCTGGCGTGTCCCGCGTGCCACGCGCCGCTGCGGCTGGACGGGGGCGAGACGATCACCTGCGCGGCCTGCGGTCACACCGGGCGGCGGCGCGGCGGGCAGCTGAAGTTCGGCGGGTTCGAGTCGGAGGAGCTCACCGCCGACGCGCTGAACCGGATCAAGGAGTTCGTCAAGAAGCGGTTCAACAAGGTGTATCCGACGGCGATCAAGGTCCTCTCGCCGGTCATGGACCGCAACCTGATCATGCCGTTCCTGCGCAGCTTCGACCTCGACCGCGACCTCGTCGCCGACTTCGGCTGCGGCACCCACCGCCGCGACCAGCGGGTCATCTGCATGGACGGCGGCACGTATCCCAACGTCGACATCGTCACCGACCTGCGCAACGTGCCCCTCGCCGAGGGCAGCCTCGCCGGCGGAATCAGCATCGCCGTGCTGGAGCACGTGCCGGACCCGGCGGAGCACATCGCCGAGATGCACCGCCTGCTGCGCCCCGGCGGCCGGATGCTGGTCTTCGTGCCGTTCATGCAGCCGTTCCACGCCTCGCCGTATGACTTCCAGCGCTACACGGAGGTCGGCCTGCGCGAGCAGTTCCCGCAGTTCGAGGTGCTCAGCGTCAAGGTCGGCGCCGGGCCCACGTCGGGCATGCTGTGGACCCTGCAGGAGTGGCTGGCGATGCTGCTGTCGTTCGGCAGCATGCGGCTGTACCGGGCGATCCTGCCGCTCACCTGGATCCTCTCCCCCTTGAAGCTGCTGGACCTGCTGCTGGCGCACCACCCGGCCGCGGCGGTGACCGCGAGCGGTTTCGTCATCGAGGTCCGCAAGTCTTCATGAGGGACGCGCGACTCTTCGGCGGCACCGACGGTGACCTGTCCGGCAACCCGTTCCGCGCCGACCGCGACCGGATCGTCGCGTCGCCGTTCTTCGCCCGCCTCGGCGGCGTCACCCAGGTGATCAGCCCCGGCGGGTCCGGGCTGCTGGTGCACAACCGGCTCACCCACAGCCTCAAGGTGGCCAGCGTCGCCCGCGGGATCGTGGAGCGGCTGTGCGCCCCCACCTCCGGCACGCAGGAGCTGCTGGACAAGCTCGGCGGCTGCGACGCCGACGTGGTGGAGGCGGCGGCGCTCGCGCACGACCTCGGCCACCCGCCGTTCGGTCACCTCGGCGAGCGGGTCCTGGACCGGCTCGCCCGGCAGCGGCTCGGGCTCCCCGACGGGTTCGAGGGCAACGCACAGTCCTACCGGATCGTGACGAGCACCGAGATCAGCGGCTCGACCGTCGGGCTGGACCTCACCGCCGCGGTCCGTGCGGCCATGGCGAAGTATCCGTGGACCCGGCGGACCTACCCTTCGCCGCACGTACACCTGATGCACCCGACACCGCGCGGTGCCGGGGTCGACCCGGAGGACCCCGCGGCCGGGTCCGTGAAGTTCGGCGCCTACGTGACGGAGCTTGCCGACCTGCGCCAGGCCCGCGCGCCGTTCGACGGGCTGCTCGCGCAGTGGCAGCAGACCGCGGAGGCGTCGGTGATGGACACCGCCGACGACATCGCCTACGCCATCCACGACCTCGAGGACTTCCACCGGGTCGGGGTGCTGCAGCAGGGCACCGTCGCGACCGAGCTGATGGCGTGGCAGCGCGACGCGACCGAGCTGCGCGGCCTGGAGCTCGCCGAGCTGCGGCACTCCGCCCGCCGGCCGGGGCGGTCGGTGGAGCTGCTGCGCCGCGACCTGTTCCGCAAGGACGGCTGGATCAGCGACGACGACGCGTTCTGGTCGGCCGTCGAGCACGTGCGCCACGAGCTGGTCGACGGGCTGCTCGCGGCGCCGTTCGACGGCTCGGTCGAGGCGGAGCAGAACGTCGCGCGGTTCTCGGCGCGGTGGACCCGCCGGCTCATCGACGCGATCCACGTGCGGGAGGAGCCGCCGATGCGCTCCGGCCACGTGGCGCTCGGCACGGCGCAGTGGCACGAAGTGCAGGTGCTGAAGTTCGTGCACCACCGGTTCGTCCTGGAGCGGCCCGACCTGGCGCTGCACCAGCGGGGGCAGGCGCGGCTGCTGGGCGCGCTGGTCGAGGCGCTGCACGCGTGGCTGGTCGACCCGGCCGAGGCGGCGCGGCTGCCGCGGCGGCTGCACGACCTGGTCGAGATGGCGTTCGCCGAGGTCCAGGACCTGACCGCGGCCGACTACGGCCTCACGGGCGAGGAGTTCGACATGACGGCGATGGCCCGCGGCCGGGCGATCGTGGACTTCGTCGCCGCGCTCACCGACGGGCAGGCGGTCGGGCTCCTCGACGCGTTGTCGGGGCGGTCCCGGCAGCTGTGGACGGACGCCTTCGTATTGTGAGCGGCATGCTCACGATCCGACCGCTGACCCAGTCCGAGTACGACCGCCGCGTCCCCGCGTTGCAGGCTGAGTACGCCGCTGACGAGGTGCTCGCGGGTCGCGGCACCGCGGCGGACGCCGCCGAGCGCGTCGCCCAGCAGTTCGCCACGCTGCTGCCCGACGGCCTGGCCACCGAGGGGCAGCTGATGTTCGCCGGTGAGGTGGACGGCGAGGTCGTCGGGTTCCTGTGGATCGGGCTGCCGACGCCCGAGCGGCCGCAGGCGTGGATCTACGAGATCCAGGTCGACGAGGCGCACCGCCGCCGCGGGCACGGCCGGGCGCTGATGCTCGCCGCCGAGGACGAGCTGCGCGCCCGGGGCGTCACCCGGCTCGGCCTGAACGTCTTCGGCCACAACCCGGGCGCCCGGCAGCTGTACGAATCATTGGGGTTCGAGACGACTTCGCAGCAGATGTCGAAGACACTTGAATAACCGTGTGCATCAATAGGTTGCGGACGTCACTCCTGTACCACTAGAAAGGGGCAGTGACCACCGAGAGTGATCTTCCGGCGACTGCTCGCCGCATTCACTGGGGGCCGATCGGCGTCGCGGTTGCCGGCGTCGCCACGGTGGCACTGACCGCGATCCTCGTATACCCGTTGACCCAGCCGTCCCGGCGGACGTCCGCGGACGGCCTGACACCCGAGCAGCGCCGGTCCGCGGAGATGGCGGGCCTGCCCGGCGCCGCGTCCACGTCCGCCTCCCGCTCTCCGTCGCCGTCGGTGTCCGCCTCGGCCAGCCCGTCGCCGTCGGCGCCGCCCCGGGTCGTGTCCCGCAGCGGTGGGAAGCCCGCCGCCGGCAACACGGGCGTCATCGCCGGGACCACGTTGACGGTGCTGGATGGCGACCAGACGCTGTCCACCGACAACGCCGTCGTGGCCAACGCCGACATCCGGGGCTATGTCCGCATCACCGGCAAGAACGTGACGCTGCGCAACTCGATCGTGCGGGGCGGGGCGGCCCGCTGCTCGGCCGCGGTCATCCAGGTCGAGGGCAGCGCCGTCATCGAGGACGTCGAGATCGCCCCCGCCAACCCCAACGCGTGCCTCGATGGCGTCTGGGCCGCCGCGACGACCCTGTCCCGGGTCAACATCCACGGCACCGTCGACGGCGTCAAGGCCGGCAACGACGTGATCGTGCAGGACTCCTGGATCCACGACCTGACCTACTACCGCACCGGCGCCCCCGGCGGCGGCGAGACCATCAACGACGCCGTCGACACCCGCGGCAAACGCCGGATCACGCTGCGGCACAACGTGCTGTACCCGGGCGCCGACGCCAACGCCGCCTACCAGGTCACCCAGGAGGGTGGCGCGAGCGGCGACATCCGGGTCGAGAACAACTGGCTCGACGGCGGCCACTGCGTGCTCAACTTCGCCCACCGCGGCGGCGGCCCCACCCCGATGACCGGCATCGCCGTGGTGAACAACCGCTTCGGCCGGCACAGCATGTTCGTCTGCCCGATCCTCATCAGTACGCAGAGCACCCTGAGTGCCAGTTCGGGAAACGTCTGGGATGACACCGGCGCCGCCATCCCCCCGCCCGATAAACACGATTAAATGATCGGGTGACTTCTCCTGAGCGGTTGGTGGTGATCGGCGGTGACGCCGCCGGCATGAGCGCCGCATCGCAGGCCCGCCGCCGCCGACCCGTCGGCGACCTGCGGATCGTGGCGTTCGAGAAGGGGCAGCACGTGTCGTACTCGGCGTGCGGCATCCCCTATCTCGTCGCCGGCGACGTCGGCAGCCCCGACGACCTCGTCGCCCGCACACCCGCCGAGTTCCGCAAGCTCGACATCGACCTGCGGCTCGGCAGCGAGGTCGTCGCGATCTCCGTCGACCGCCGCGAGGTCACCGTCCGCGCCGGTGCCGACACCTATGCCGAACCCTTCGACCAGCTCGTCATCGCCACCGGCGGGACCCCGGCCCGCCCCGACGTGCCCGGCGCCGACGCCGCCGGCATCCACGGCGTGCAGACCCTCGAGGACGGCATCCGGATCCTCGCCGACCTCGACGAGCACGACCTGCGCCGGGCGGTCGTCGTCGGCGCCGGCTACATCGGCCTGGAGATGGCCGAGGCGATGATCACCCGCGGCCTGGAGGTCGCGCTCATCGACGCCGCCGATCAGCCGATGCGCACCCTGGACCCCGACATGGCCGCCCTCGTCGCCGACGCGCTGCGCGGCCTCGGCGTCGACCTGCGGCTGTCCTGCGCACTGCAGGGATTCGACGTCGTCGACGGCCGGGTCAGCGGCGTCCGCACCGCTGGCGAAACCCTGCCCGCGGACGTCGTCATCCTCGGCCTCGGCACCCGCCCCAACAGCGCGCTCGCCGCCGCCGCGGGCATCGCCGTCGGCACGACCGGCGGCATCACCGTCGACCGCCGGCTGCGCACCTCCGCCGAGGGCATCTGGGCCGCCGGCGACTGCGTCGAGGTCTTCCACCTGATCTCGCAGCGCCCCGCCGCCATCGCCCTCGGCACCCACGCCAACAAACAGGGCCGCGCCGCCGGCATCAACATCGGCGGCGGCTACGCCACCTTCCCCGGCGTCGTCGGCACCGCCGTGTCCAAGATCTGCGCGTACGAGGTCGCCCGCACCGGCCTGACCACCGCCGAGGCCCACGCCGCCGGCTTCGCCACGTTCTCCACGGTCACCGAGTCCACCACCCGCGCCGGCTACTACCCCGGCGCCCTCCCCATCACCACGAAGATCATCGCGGAGCGCACCACCGGCCGCCTGCTCGGCGCCCAGATCGTCGGCCAGGAAGGCGCGGCGAAACGCATCGACGCCCTCGCCGTCGCCCTCTGGCACGGCATGACCGTCGAGGAGATGACCGGCCTGGACCTGTCCTACGCTCCCCCGTTCGCCCCCGTCTGGGACCCCGTCCTCATCGCCGCCCGCAAGGCCGCCGAGCAACTGGCTACGCTCAAGCCGTGATCATGCACAGCGCGCCGTTCGCCGCCTTGGACGTCTTCACCCTGTACGCCCTGCTCCGCCTCCGCAGCGACGTCTTCGTCGTCGAACAGCAGTGCGTCTACCCCGACCTGGACGGCCGCGACACCGAACCGGACACCGTCCACGTCTGGCTGACCGACCCGTCCGGGACCGTGACCGCCTACCTGCGCGTCCTCACCGAGCCTGACGGCACCGCCCGCATCGGCCGCGTCGTGACCGACCACGCCCACCGCGGCCAGGGCCTGGCCGCCCGCCTGCTCGCCGAGGCCGTCGCCATCATCGGGCCACGCGCCGCGAGCCTGAACGCGCAGACGACGGCCATCCGCGTGTACGAACGGTTCGGCTTCGCGACGTCCGGGCCGACGTTCCTCGACGACGGCATCGAGCACGTGCCGATGCACCGGCCCGCCGTGCTCTGACGGCCCGCGCTGCACGCGCTCGGCGCACGACCAGACAACCCGGTTGATTGCTGGTCGCCGAGGGACAGGGATCCACCGGGTTGTGGGAGATCCGCCGGGCGCGCGTGCGGCGTTCGAGAAGTGTGCAACCGCGCGGGCCGCTGGGCGCCCCTTGCGCTACACACTTTCGACGGCGCACAACCGATCACGAGTCGGGCCTGCGCAGCGCTGTGCGGCCCCACTCCGCAGCACCCTCCCTGGCTGCCAGCGTTGGCCGGCGGCGGGGTGGCGCCGCCTACGGAAGGTTGGCGATCAGGTCGGCGATGTCGCGGCGGCGCCCCGTGTAGAACGGGATCTCCTCGCGGACGTGGCGACGCGCGGTCGACGCCCGCAGCTCCCGCATCAGGTCCACGATCCGGTGCAGCTCGTCGGCCTCGAAGGCCAGCATCCACTCGTAGTCGCCGAGGGCGAAGCTCGCCACCGTGTTGGCGCGCACGTCGGCATAGCCGCGGGCCATCTTGCCGTGCTCGGCGAGCATGGCGCGGCGCTCCTCGTCGGGCAGCAGATACCACTCGTAGGAGCGGACGAACGGGTAGACGCAGACCCAGGCGCGGGCCTCCTCGTCGGCCAGGAACGCCGGGATGTGGCTCTTGTTGAACTCGGCGGGCCGGTGCAGGGCCATCTGCGACCAGACGGGCCGCAGGTGGGCGCCGAGGGCGGTGCGGCGCAGTGCCGCATACGCCTCCTGGAGGGCCTCGGCGCTCGCGGCGTGCCACCAGATCATGAGGTCGGCGTCGGCGCGGAGGCCGGCGACGTCATAGGTGCCGCGGACCACGACGTCCTTCGCGGCCAGGTCGGCGAGGAACGCGGTCGCCTCGGCCGCGGTCTCGTCGCGGGTCGCGGGGTCGAGCGGGCCCGTCGCCTGGAACACCGACCACATCGTGTAGCGGATCGAGTCGTTCAGCTCGCGGATGCGCGCGGCGTTGCTGGTCATGTCGCTATCCTTCCAGGGCCTCGAGCAGCGTGTCGGCGGCGGCCCACCCAGACGTGACGCAGGCCGGGATCCCGACCCCGTCATAGGCGGCGCCGGCGACCGTGATCGCCGGGTGGGCGGTGAGAGCGGCGCGCAGCGCGGCGACGCGGTCGCGGTGGTGCGGCTCGTATTGCGGGAGGCCGCCGCCCCAGCGGAACACGGCGGCGTCGACGGGGTCGGGCAGGCGGTCGACGCCGAGGAGCCGGGCCACCTCGTCGCGGACCAGGCCGAGCAGGTCGGCGTCGGTGCGCTGCAGCTGCTGCTCGTCGCCGGCGCGGCCGACGGAGGCGCGCACGACGGTGAGCCCGGGGCGGCGCAGGTGCGCCCACTTCTGGTCGAAGAACGTGACGGCCTTGACCGCGAACCCTTCCGTCGCCGGGACCAGGAACCCCGACAGCTCCGGCAGCTTGGTGGCCGGCAGCGCCAGCCCGACGAGGGCGACGCTGGCATAGTCGAGCGGCACGCCCGTCACGCCGTCCACTGTGGACAGCAGACGGGCGGCGGGGGTGGCGGGCACGGCGAGGACGACGCCGTCGGCGTCCACTGTGGACGCGTCGCGGGTCGAGCCGACGGTGAGACGCCAGCCGGTGCCGTGCCGGTGCAGCTCCCGCACGGGCAGGCCGAGCCGGACGTCGGGCAGGGTCGCGGCGAGCGCGTCGACGAGCCGGCTCATGCCGCCCAGGACGGTGCTGAACACGGGCGCGCCCGGCGTGTTGCGCCGCGCGGCCAGGGCCGACCGGACGGCGCCGGTGAGGGTGTCGGACCGCTCGGCCGCGTCGGCGAGCGCGGGCAGCGCCATGCGCAGCGAGAGCCGGTCGGCGCGGCCCGCATAGACGCCGCCGAGGAGCGGCTCCACGAACCGGTCGACGACGAGGTCGCCGCGCCGCGGCCGGACCAGCGCACCGACGGTCACGTCCTCACCGGGGCGCAGCAGCGGCTCACCGGACGGGCGCTCGGCCGGGTCCGTCTCGACGGGGATGCCCATGAGGGTGCCGGGCGGCAGGTCGTGCAGGCCGCCGCCGACCGCGACCGCGGCCTTCGCGGTGGCGGGGTGCACGATCGCGTCGCCGAGGCCGACCTGCTCCGCCAGCCGCACGGCGGCGCTCGGCCCGCCGGCCGGGTCGCCGGACAGGAACGACTCGGCGCCCCGCTCGACCGGGCCGCCGGCCAGCTCGACGGTGCGCAGCTTGCCGCCGGGACGGTCGCCCTGGTCGAACAGCACCACGTCGAGCTGCGGGGCGCGCTCGTACAACCGGTGCGCCGCGGCGAGACCGGCGATGCCGCCGCCGATGACCACGACCCGTCGCCGCCCGCCTCCAGCCATATCCCGAGTCTATGGTCGCCATATGACAGAAACGCGAGTGGCCGTCGTCACCGGCGCGGCGCAGGGCATCGGCCGCAAGACCGCCGAGTTGCTGGCGGCCGAGGGATATCAGCTGGCCGTCATCGACACCAGGCCGGTCGACCTGGACGGGCTGATGTTCGTCGGCGACGTCTCCGACGAGGGGGACGTCGCGCGGTTCGTGAGCGAGGTCGAGGCCGTGTACGGCGGCTGCGACGTCCTCGTGAACAACGCCGGCATCGCCTCGATCGCGCCCGCGGAGGACACCGACGCGGCGCAGTGGCGGCGCGTCCTGGAGGTGAACCTCACCGGGCCGTTCCTGCTGTGCCGGGCGTTCGGGCGGCGGATGCTGGTCCGTGGCACCGGTTCGATCGTCAACATCGCCTCGGTGGCGGGGTTGCTGGGGGTCGCGGACCGGGTGGCGTACAACGCCAGCAAGCACGGGCTGATCGGCATGACCCGCACCCTGGCCGTCGAGTGGGGCGGTCGCGGCGTCCGGGTCAACGCGGTCTGCCCCGGCTGGGTGAAGACGGAGATGGACGACGCGTCGCAGGCGTCCGGCGCGTACGCGGACACCGACATCACCGAGCACGTGCCGATGGCGCGGTTCGCGCAGCCGGAGGACATCGCCCGCGCGGTGGCGTTCCTCGCCGACCCGGAGCGGTCCGGTTTCATCAACGGCGCGGCACTCTCCGTGGACGGCGGATGGGCGGCCGACGGGTCGTGGCAGTCGCTGCGCCTGGACAGCCGGGGACGCTGAAGGGTGGCCCGCGTACATCCGAAGTGCGTCGATATGTCGTCGGGTCGGGCGAATCTGACCAGGGGGATGTCCATCTGTGGGGCGAACCCCTCTGGAACATCTCGCCGGAGGCGAGCACACTCTCTCGGATGAGCGACCTCGCGTCCTCCCGACCGTCACCGGACGAGCCGAGCGACCGCGCGCTGGATCAGGGCGCCGGCGGCGGTCACGCGCCGTGGACCGCCGATTCACGCAGTGTTGAACCGTGGAGCGCCGAGCCCTGGACGACGGATCCCTGGCAGATCGGCGCCGGACAGGCAGGCGGGCAGATGGGCGGGCAGACGGGCGCCGGACAGGAAGGGGACGCCTACGGGGCGGACCCGCTCGCCGACGTCATCGCCGACCTGGCCGACCTCGCCGACCCGGCGGCGGCTGCGGCGGCCGCTGCGGCGGCGGCCGCGGCCCGTGCCGCGCCGGTCGACGACGTGGAGCCGACGGCGCGGACGATCTCAGCGCTGCTGGCCGACACCACGACGTCACCGGCCGAGCTCGCCGACGCCGTCGCCTGGTGTTACGACGACGAGGCGCTGCCGCTGCTGCTGCCGCTGATCCGTCACTTCGACGCGCGGGTCCGGCGCGCGGTCGCGCAGGCGCTGCCGAGCGTGCTGGGCGAGGCGACGCCGGACGACACGGTGCGGGCGTTGCTGGTCCTGAGCAACGACCCGGACGACGACGTGCGGGACTGGGCGTGTTTCGCGCTCGGCACCCAACTGTCCGAGGTCGACGCGCCGATGCTGCGCGACGCGCTGGTCGTGCGCCTGGACGACCCGCACGACGACACCCGGTGCGAGGCACTGCTCGGCCTGGCCCGGCGGCGCGACGAGCGGATCCTGCCGGTGCTGCAGGAGCGGCTGGCCCGCGACAACGTGTTCTCGCTGGAGATCGACGCGGCCGGAGCGCTCGGGCACCCGTCGCTGCACACGCTGGTGCGCGGGCACCTGTCGGGCTGGGACGACGACGTGGTCGCGCGGGTCTGCGCGGCGCTGCGGCTGACGGACCCCGACGGGGTCGGCGACGACCTGCTCGACGGGCTGGCGGAGTGGTTCACCGGCGGCGCGCCGCACGCGAGCGACGACGACCGCTACTGGTGGACGGTGACGCTGCAACTGCTGGAGCACGCCGAGTACCGGGCGCCGGAGATCGCCGAGCAGGTGCACGCCCGCCTCGCCGGCGAGCCCCGGGCGACGTCGCTGATGCTCGGCTCGCGACTGGCGCAGCTCGCCGGCGACCACGGCTGGTGGCGCTGGAGCCCCACCTACTAGCTGGAGCCCCACCTACTAGCCGGGGCCCACCTACTAGCCGGGGCCCACCTACTAGAGCGAGTGCACCAACGAGACGACCCTGGTCAGCACGTCAGGGTCGGTCTCGGGCATGACACCGTGACCGAGGTTGAAGATGTGCCCGGGCGCCTTGCGGCCCTCGGCGACCACCCGTCGGACCTCGGTCTCCACGACCTCCCACGGCGCGAACAGCACGCACGGGTCGAGGTTGCCCTGCAGGACCTTGCCGGGCACGCGCCCCGCGGCCACGTCCAGCGGCGTGCGCCAGTCGACGCCCACGACGTCGGCGCCGGCCTCGGCCATGGCGGGCAGGAGCTCGCCGGTACCGACGCCGAAATGGATCTTCGGTAGTCCCGTGTCGTCCAGACCGGACAGGACCCGGCGCGAGTGCGGCAGGACGTAGCGCCGGTAGTCCGCCTCGGACAGTGCCCCGGCCCACGAGTCGAACAGCTGCACCGCGTGGACCCCGGCGTCGGCCTGCACCCGCAGGAACGTCAGCGTGATCTCGGCGAGCTTCGCGCACAGGGCGTGCCAGACGTCGGGTGCGCCGTACATGAGCGCCTTCGTCTTCACGTGGTGCCGTGACGGCCCACCCTCGACGAGGTAGCTGGCCAGGGTGAACGGCGCCCCGGCGAAGCCGATGAGCGCGGTCGGGCCCAGCTCGGCGAGCAGGAGCCGGATCGCGTCGGCGACGAACCCGACGGCGTCCGGGGTGAGCCCGGGCAGGGCGTCGACGTCGGCCATGGTGGCGACCGGCGCGGCCACGACCGGGCCGGTGCCGGCGACGATGTCCAGGTCAACCCCGGCGGCCTGCAGCGGCACGACGATGTCGCTGAACAGGATCGCCGCGTCGACCTCGTGGCGGCGGACCGGCTGGAGGGTGATCTCGCAGACCAGGTCGGGCCGGCGGCACGACTCGAGCATGCCGATGCCGGCCCGCAGCGCGCGGTATTCGGGCAGGGACCGGCCCGCCTGGCGCATGAACCAGACCGGCGGGTGCGGCACCGCCTGGCCGCGGGCGGCACGCAGAAGCAAATTGTCAGTCATAGCGAAGTCATCGTTTCACTGCGTGCGCAACGGCGGCGCGGCGGCACCCCCTGCGTCGGTTTGCGCCTTACTCTTCCGGTATGGCGCCATCGACCGCGACTCCCCCGACGTTCACCCGGGCGGTGGAGGACCTGCGCGCGGTCACGGCGCGACCCGAGATCGAGCTCGAGGAGATGCCCGCGCCGCAGCGGCTCGCGCCGTTCGCCCACGCGATGAGCGGCACGGTGCTGCGCAACGGCGACGAGGTCGCGACGGGACGGCTGATCCTGCTGCACGACCCGGCCGGCCATGACGCGTGGGACGGCACGATGCGCCTCGTCACCTATGTGACGGCGGAGCTGGAGGCCGAGCTCGCCGCGGACCCGATGCTGCCCGGGGTCGGCTGGAGCTGGCTGACGGACGCCCTGGAAAGTCACGGCGCCGCGTACACGGCGATCGGCGGGACGGTCACGCAGACGCTGTCGACGCGCTTCGGTGACCTGGCCGGCCCGCCGACCGCGGCCGACCTGGAGATCCGGGCGTCGTGGACGCCGACCGACGACGACATGCAGGCCCACGTGCACGCCTGGTGCGCGCTGCTCGCCTCCACGGCGGGCCTGCCCCCGCCGGGCGTCACGGCCCTGCACTGAAAAGGGCGGGCCCGAAGGCCCGCCCCTGGCACACCGGCCGGGATCAGATTCCGAGCAGGACCTCGGACTCGTTGCACGGCTTTTCCATCTCGTTGAGCTTGTTCTGCAGGGTGGTCTTGTCGCCCTTGCTGGACGCGTCGAGCGCCTCGAGCAGCAGCTTCAGGCAGGTGCCGATGACGTCACGCTGGCGCTTCGCCTCGGTGCTGTCGGCCTGGGTGCCGCGCAGGTCCTGCTGGGCCTTGGTGAGCTCGTCGGCCTTGGCCTTGAGGTCGGCCTTGGTCTTGTCCAGGTCGCCCTGGGTCGCGGTGAGGCTGTCCTGGCGCTGCGACGCGAGCTTCTCCGACTTGTCGAGCTTGCCGCTCTTGTCGACGTAGAGCCCGACGAACACGCCGGCGGCGATGACCGCGAGGGCCAGCAGGCTGGCGAGGATCGGCACCGCGATGCTCTTCTTCGGCGCCGGGCCGGGGGTCTGGTAGCCGCCCTGGGCGTATCCGGGCGGGCCGGAGACCGGGCCGTAGGAGACCGGCGGGCCGGACATCGGCGGCGCCGACATCGGCGGGTTCGCCATCATCGGCGAGGTCGGCGGCGCCGACACCGACGGCTCCAGGTTGTAGGCCGCCGGCGGCTGCTCACCGTACTGCTGCGTGGCGCCGTAGGCGGGCAGCTGCGAGGTGCCCTGGTCATACGGGTTGGGCTGGGGCGGCTGGCCGTAGCCCTGGTCGTGGGTGGGCGCGGGCTGCTGCGGCACCGGGGCGCCGTACGGGTTCTGCGGCGCGGGCTGCTGCGGGTAGGCCCCCTGCGGCGCGTTCGGGTCCGGGTAGGCGTAGCCCTCGTTCGGGTTCCCCTGGGGGTTATTGGGGTAGGTCATCTCTTTCTTCCTCCTGATGATCCCTCCGGGCAGCGCCCCGGGCGGGGGTCGAACGGCCGCCGCGACCGGGACGCGACGACGAGGTGCAAGTCGAGGTGATCAGCAGATGCTGATCGTCTGGCAGACCACTGAGATCGGGATGGCCAGTCCGATGCCTTCGGCCTCTCGTGCCTTGAGCGTCGCGACGCCGACCACCTCCTTCTTGGCGTTGAACACGGGCCCGCCGGAGTTGCCGGGGTTGATCGCCGCGTCGAACTGCATCAGGTCCTCGCCGCTGAGCGAGCGGAACGCGCTGACGACGCCGGTGGTGACGGTGTCCTCGAGGCCGAGCGGCGCGCCGACGACGAGCACGGGCTCGCCGACCTTCGGCACCTGCGGCGCGGCGACGAGCCGGGTGAACTCCTCGTCGGTGTGCAGCAGGGCCAGGTCCTTGTCGGGGTGGGCCTCGATGATCTTCGCCGGGAAGCGCTGGCCGGTGCGTTCGATGCTGACGTCGCGCTCGCCCTTCTCGTACGCCTCCTGCACGACGTGGTAGTTCGTGATGAGGTTCGTGCCGCCGCCCGCGGGGGCCGCCTTGCCGAGCGCGAAGGACGTGCCGGTGGCGTACTTGGTGGAGACCCGGAACACGCTCGGGCGCACGCTCGCGGCGACCTCGGCGGCGTCGAGGTTGCCGCCGGTCTTGGCCTCCAGCTTGTCGGCGCGGTCCTCGAGGGCCTTGAGCCGGGTCTCGTCGGTCTGCTTCGCCGCGCTGGCGGCCTTGTCGGCCCGGTCCAGGCGGGACTCGAGCCGGACGATGAACGCGGCCTGCACGCCGACGACGACCAGCAGGATCAGCACCAGGACCAGCGCGATCCGGCCGCCGCGGCCGGACCGGACGGCCCCGCCGGGGTGCTGGCCGAGGTGCGGGGGCGCGCTGTGCGGCGGCGGGCCGGCGGGCACGGAGACGGGCCAGGCGCTCGTTGGCTGGGCCGGGAGGGAACCGGTGGCGGGGAAGGAACCCGTGGCCGGGAACGCGCCGGTGGCCGGGCCTCCCGCGGGCGACACGCCGGCGGCCGGGAACGACCCAGTGGACGTCATGCGTGGAGGAAGTGGACCGAGTCGCTCCGAGTCGTCGCCGGATCGGTCCGCGTGGCGTGGACGATCGTACGAATCGGGGGTTCCGGAAGCCACCGGGTTGGAGGGGTCATACCCGGCCGTCATGCTTCTCGTTTCCTTCCTGTCACAATTCCACCCGTTTGCACTGCGGCGCGGTCGATGTGCGGCATCGCAGTCGGCCTCACCCTAAACCGCCCGCACAAGCCCCGCGACCTCCGTGGCAACCAACGGACACAACCGGAAGTACCAGTTCCGGTCGTGCTCGCGACCGTACCGGCACGGCCGCTTTTTGTCCGTCCCGAACCCACGTGTCCCGGGCCACCCACTGCCGGCCGCGGCACCCCAGAAACCGACGCGCCGGACCCGGCTGCATCGGCGTACCGGTGCCGCAACGTACCGTGGTCCGGGTGACCGACGAACCCCCCGCGCGGCGTCGGGACGAGGAGCCAGACAGTCCGGACAAACCGGACGACAAGACAGAGCCCGTCCTGCTGACCGCCCCCCGAGACGGGACGCCCGAGCCGATCATCGACCGGGCGGAGCTCGCACGTGCCGTCGAGCGCTTCGCCCAGGGCAGTGGTCCGGTCGCCGTGGACGCCGAGCGCGCCTCCGGCTACCGGTACACGCATCGGGCGTATCTCGTGCAACTGCGCCGTGCCGGTGCCGGCACCGTCCTGATCGACCCCCTGCCCTTCGGACAGCTGCCAGAGCTCGATGAGGTGATCTCGCCCACCGAATGGATCCTGCACGCCGCCAGTCAGGATCTGCCGTGCCTCACGGAGCTGGGGCTGCGCCCCACCCGGCTCTTCGACACCGAGCTCGCGGCCCGGCTGTGCGGCTTCGAGCGGGTCGGCCTGGCCGCCCTGACCGAGTCGCTGCTGGGCTACACCCTCGAGAAGCACCACTCGGCCGCGGACTGGTCGACGCGGCCGCTGCCGGCCTCCTGGCTCACCTACGCGGCCCTGGACGTCGAGCTGCTGCTGCAGCTGCGCGACCGGCTGGTCGAGGAGCTGCACGAGCAGGACAAGACGGAGTGGGCCGCGCAGGAGTTCGCCGCGCTGGTCGCCTCCGCCGGCGACCCGCCCCGGGTGCGCGCCGACCCGTGGCGCCGCACGTCGGGCATCCACCGGGTCCGGGGCGCCCGGGCGCTGGCCCGGGTCCGCGCGCTGTGGCACGCCCGGGACGAGATCGCCGCGCGCCGGGACGCGAGCCCCGGCCGGGTGCTCGCCGACGCGGCCATCATCGCCGCCGCCGAGGCCGACCCGAAGGATGAGCGGACGCTGCTGGCCCTCGCCGGGTTCGGCGGGCGGTCGGTGCGCCGGCTGGCGCCGACGTGGCTGACCGCGCTGTCCGACGCCAGGGCACTGCCGGACAAGGAGCTGCCGACCACCCCGCCGTCGGACGGGCCTCCCCCGCCGCACCGGTGGGCCGAGCGGGACCCGGTCGCGGCCGGGCGCCTGGCGCGCAGCCGGGAGCTGGTGACCACCCTGGCCACCGCCAACCGGGTGCCCCCGGAGAACCTGATCACCCCGGATTCGGTACGGCGGCTGGCCTGGTCCCCGCCCGAGGAGCTCACCGAGGAGGCGGTCGGTGCGGTGCTGTCGGGCTACGGCGCACGTCCCTGGCAGGTCGCACTGGTGACGCCGGGGCTCACCGCGGCGCTGGAGGTACCGGCGGCGGAGTAGCTGCGGACGGGGTGTGGGCGGATCCACAGGCGCAGCGGACCTACTGGCGAGTAACATGGCCGGTAATTCGTCGCTAGGAGGACACCCGTGCCCCGTCCCGTCCGCGACGTCGTCTTCGTCGACGGCGTGCGCACCCCGTTCGGCAAGGCCGGTGGGATGTATGCCAACACCCGCGCCGACGACCTCGTCATCCGCTGTATCCGCGAGCTGCTGCGGCGCAACCCGCAGCTGCCGCCGGAGCGGGTCGACGAGGTCGCGATCGCGGCAACCACGCAGATCGGCGACCAGGGCCTGACCATCGGCCGCACCGCCGCCCTGCTGTCGGGTCTGCCCAAAACCGTCCCGGGCTACTCGATCGACCGCATGTGCGCCGGCGCCCTGACCGCGGTGACCAACGTCGCCGGCGGGATCGCCTTCGGCGCCTATGACGTCGCGATCGCCGGCGGCGTCGAGCACATGGGCCGCCACCCGATGGGCGAGGGCGTCGACCCCAACCCGAGGATTCTCGCCGAGAAGCTGGTCGACCCGTCGGCGCTCGTCATGGGCTCCACCGCGGAGAACCTGCACGACCGGCTGCCCGGCATCACCAAGGAGCGCGCCGACAAGTTCGGCTACGCCTCGCAGGTGAAGACCGCAGCCGCGTATCAGGCCGGCAAGCTGCAGCCCGACCTGGTCAGCGTCGCGACCCGCGACCCCGAGACGGGCTGGGGCCTGGCCACGGTCGACGAGGCGCCCCGCGAGACGAGCCTTCCGAAGCTCGCCACGCTCAAGACCCCGTTCCGCCCGCACGGCAAGGTCACCGCGGGCAACGCCGCCGGCCTCAACGACGGCGCCACCGCCGCGATCCTCGCCGCCGAGGACGTCGCGAACGAGCTGGGGCTGCCCATCGGCATGCGGCTGGTGTCGTTCGGCTTCGTCGGTGTCGAGCCCGAGGTCATGGGGTACGGCCCGGTCCCGGCCACCGAGAAGGCGCTGCGCCAGGCCGGACTGTCCATCGGGGACATCGGCCTGTTCGAGCTCAACGAGGCGTTCGCCGTCCAGGTCCTGGCGTTCCTCGACCACTTCGGCATCGCCGACGACGACCCGCGGGTCAACCCGTGGGGCGGCGCGATCGCCGTCGGACACCCCCTGGCGTCCTCCGGCGTGCGGCTCATGACGCAGCTGTCGCGGCAGTTCGCCGAGCACCCCGAGGTCCGCTACGGCCTCACCGCCATGTGCGTCGGCATCGGCATGGGCGCGTCCGTGATCTGGGAGAACCCGAACTGGGAGGGCGGCAAGTGAGCACGACCATCAGCAACCCGAACGAGGTCGTGACCAAGGCGCTGCTGCGCTTCGTGACCCTGCCGTCCAGGGAGCGCGCGGCACTCATCACGCTCGACAACGGCTTCGATCACACCAAGCCCAACTCGTTCGGCCCCGCCGGGCTGGCGAGCCTGGAGGCGGCGATCGACGAGGCCGTCGCGGCCGCGCCGAAGTTCATCGCCCTGACCGGCAAGCCGTACATCTTCTGCGTCGGCGCCGACATCACCGGCATGCCGCTGCTCACCGAGCGGGAACAGGCCGTCGAACTCGGCCGTTTCGGACACCGGGTGTTCAAGAAGTTCAAGGATTCGCCGGTACCGACATTCGCCTTCATCAACGGTGCCGCGATGGGTGGCGGGCTCGAAGTGGCGCTGCACTGCCACTACCGGACGGTCTCCTCGGGTGCCGCGGCGCTCGCGCTGCCCGAGGTCGCGATCGGTCTCGTGCCCGGCTGGGGCGGCACCCAGCTGCTGCCGAACCTCATCGGCATCGCCCCGGCGGCGCAGGTGATCCTGCAGAACCCGCTGACCCAGAAGACGCTCAAGCCGGCGCAGGCCCGCGAGTTCGGCATCGCCGACGAGATCTTCGAACCGGCCGACTACCTGGAGCGGTCCCTGGCGTGGGCCGAGGGCGTCGTGGACGGCACCGTCACCGTCGTGCGCCCGGAGATCGACCGGGACATGTGGGACGGCGTGCTGTTCTTCGCCAGGCACCAGCTCGACGAGCGCCTCCATGGTGCGGTCAATTCGGCGAACAAGGCCCTCGACCTGCTGGCCCTGGCCAAGTCCTCGACGTTCGAGGACGGCACCGCCGCGGAGGACGAGGCCCTTGCCGACCTCATCATGGGCGACCAGGCCCGAGCCAGCCTCTACGCGTTCGACCTGGTCCAGCGCCGCGCGAAGCGGCCCGCCGGCGCACCCGACAAGGGCCTCGCCCGCGACGTCAACAAGGTCGGCATCGTCGGCGCCGGCCTGATGGCCTCGCAGCTGGCGCTGCTGTTCGTGCGGCGGCTCGAGGTGCCGGTCGTGCTCACCGACCTCGACCAGGCCCGCGTCGACAAGGGCGTCGGCTACGTCCACGCCGAGATCGAAAAGCTCGTGGCAAAGAAGCGTCTCGACGAGGGCAAGGCGGCGAAGCTTCGCGGTCTGGTCAGCGGCTCGGCCGACAAGGCCGCGTTCGCCGACGCCGACCTGGTCCTGGAGGCCGTGTTCGAGGACCTCGGCGTCAAGAAGCAGGTCTGGGCCGAGGTCGAGAAGATCGTCCGCGACGACTGCGTCCTGGCGACCAACACGTCCTCGCTGTCGGTCAGCGAGCAGGCCGCCGGGCTCGCCCACCCGGAGCGGGTCGTCGGGCTGCACTTCTTCAACCCGGTCGCGATGATGCCGCTGCTGGAGATCGTCCGCGCCGACCAGACCGACGACGCCACCCTCGCCACCGCGTTCGCCGTCGGCAAGGCCCTGAAGAAGTCCTCGGTGCTGGTCAAGGACGCCCCGGCGTTCGTGGTCAACCGGCTCCTGACCCGCTTCCTCGGCGTGGTCACTGCCGCCGTCGACAACGGCACCCCGATCGCCGTCGCCGACTCGGCCCTGGACACGCTGGGCCTGCCGATGCGGCCGATGGCGCTGCTCACCATGGTCGGCCCGGCGGTCGCGCACCACGTGGCGGAGACGCTGCACACGGCGTTCCCCGACCGGTTCGGCGTTTCGGCCAACCTGGGCCGGGTCGTGGCAGCCGGCAAGCGCGGCTTCACCGACGCCGAGGGCAACCCCGACCCCGAGGTCCTCGCGCTGCTGCAGGTCGGCGACGCCCCCTCGACCGCCGAGGAGCTGCGCGACGAGGCGACCGCCGCCCTGGCCCGCGAGATCCGGCTCATGCTGGACGAAGGTGTCGTCGCCGACGCCCGCGACATCGACCTGTGCATGATCCTCGGCGCGGGCTGGCCGATGCACCTGGGCGGCGTCACGCCGTACCTGGACCGCGAGGGCATCTCGGAGAAGGTGACCGGCGCACGGTTCCTCCCGCCGGGCGTGGCCAACGCCCCGTAGGTTCACCCGTTCGAGGGCACATTTCGTAAATATCGGCAGCGGACCCCGCCGGCGCCTAGCGTTGGCGGGGTTCGCTCGCAGTCCCCCCCGGCTGCACCGGCTCACGTCGTTCCCGGGGGTGCACCATGCGCAAAATCCTGCTCGTCGCTGCGGTTTTCCTGGCCTCGTTCGCGCCGGCCGTCGACGCGTACGCATCCCAGACCGCGACGGTCGTCTCCCCCAAGCGCCCCCTGAACGTCCGGGCCGGCAGCGCCGTGTGGACCACTCAGCTGCGCACCCTGCCGCACGGCGCTTCCGTCGCCATCGCCTGCCAGGTCAAGGGCCAGCTGATCAACCAGGGCCCGGTCCGCGTCACGGACCAGTGGGACCGGCTCACCGACGGCTCCTACGTCTCCGACGCCTGGATCCGCCGCCCCGCCACCCCGATCCCCGCCTGCGGCCCGGCCGCACCGGTCGCACCCGCCGCCGTCGCGGCCGCCGCCGCGGTCACGACGACCACCGGCACCGTCGCCTCGGGCCGCACCCCGCTGAAGGCCCGCACCGGCCCCGTGCACACCGCGGCCCTCATCGCCGCCCTGCCCAGCGGCACCCCGCTGACCCTGGTCTGCCAGCAGCGCGGCGAGAACGTCGCCGGCTCCCAGCGCGTCACGCCCATGTGGGACCGCCTGCCCGAGGGCACCTACGTGTCCGACGCGTACGTGCGCCGCACCGCGACCCCACCCCCGTGCACCGCCGCCACCCAACCGGTGGCCGCACCCGCCGCCCCCGCCGCCGACGGCGCCTGGACCAGCCCGCTGCCCGGCTTCAGGGCCCGCCCCGGCTTCCGCACCGCGGGCAACCCCAACCACATCGGCGTCGACATCATGTCCTTCACCGGCACCCCCATCCACGCCGCCTCCGCCGGCACGGTCGTCGAAGTCGTCTGCAACATCGAGGCCGGCCACAGCTGCGACGAGACCGGCAGCGCGTCGATCGGCGGCTGCGGCTGGTACGTGAAGCTCCAGCACGCGGGCGGCATCTCCACCCTCTACTGCCACATGGTCCGCAAGGCCACCGTCCAGCCAGGCCAGAAGGTCAAGGCCGGCCAGATCCTCGGCTACGTCGGCACCTCCGGCAACTCCTCCGCCCCCCACCTCCACTTCGAGGTCCACATCAACGCTCCCCCAACCAACCCCCAGAACGCCGTCGACCCGCTGCCGTTCATGCGCACCCACGGCGCCCCCATCGGCTAGGGCTGTTGCTGTTTCTGTTTCTTCCGCTGTTTCTTCCGCGGCGGCCTCCGGCCGTCCAGGAGCAGTGGGGGATTCTCACCCCACACCCCCAATGCTCGCTACCGCTCGCACGCCCTGCGCTCCGCGCGGCCGAAACACGCGCATGCGCGCAGCAACCGAAGACCGCGGGTCAAGGTTTCCGTCTCGCCAGGTCTGTCGTCCAATTCGCCTGCCATTCGCGCGAGACGCGGAGGCAGGCCCATCCAAAAATCCCCGCGCCAGGACGGTCACAACGACGTGATGCTCCCGGCGCGGTTGTCTTGCTGGAGTGCGACGACCAGGCGCATCCGCCACCCTGGCCTTCGCACTTCCGCGTGGAGGGGTGGACGGGCCTGCCTACGCGTCTCGCGCGAATGGCAGGCGA
>NZ_JBFAPO010000051.1:0-85414 GCF_040676755.1 Dactylosporangium sp. NPDC049525
AATCCTCGGACACGAAACCCAAAGGCCCGTGTCACGGGGTCATATCAATTGGCACTGGCTTAACAAGCACCCTGTTGAGTTCTCAAACAACCAACGCACACCGCAGAGCTTCACTGTTTCCAGTTCCGCTCACCCAGGGCGCTTCGTTCCGCTTTACACTAGCACATCCGCTTTACGGTGTCAAGTCCGGCTCGCCGTACTTTGTCCCGTTTTACGGACACACAACGACTCTTCCGGTAACCCGGTCGAGTGTCGTATGGTTTCGGCAGGACGTCCGCTGCGGCTCGTTTGAGCGACCCGCGTGCCTCGTCCGTATCCCTGCCGACTGTCAACGTTACCCGCTCCGCGACCCGCATCCAAATCGACACTGTCGACTGGCTGCCGTCCGCCTCGGGGGCATGACCTTCGACCGGTCACCCGGTCATCGGTCGTTCTGAGCTTCGGCAGGCCGTCCGCCGCGTCCTGCGCGCCGTCCGTTTCCCTGCCGGTCATCTACGTTACCCGGCTTCCCGATCTCCACCAAATCGATCACTCGCTCGGTGGTGCTCGTGTGCCCCGGTCGCGCAGAGCGCCACCGGGCAGGTGCCCCGTGGCGCTCGCAAAAGCTACGTGGAGTGCTGCGACAGAGTCAAATCGAGCCGAGCTCGACCCCGGCGAAGGTCCGCTTTCCCTTGCGCAGCACCAGCAGGCCGCCGGCAAGGGCGCGGTCGGCGGCGACGATCTCCTCCGCGTCGCTCACCCGCTCGTTGTTCACATACGCACCGCCCTCAGCGACCGTGCGCCGCGCCTCGTTGCGGCTGCTGACGAGCCCGGCGGAGATGAACAGGTCGGCAACTGACGTGCCGGGCTCAGCTCGTACCAAACCGGCCTCCGACAACGCGGCGCGCAGTGTCGACGCGGACAGGGATGCGAGCTCCCCGCGGCCGAACAGCGCCTGCGACGCGGCGATCACCTGCTCGGTCTCGTGCGCACCGTGCACGGTCCGGGTGACCTCCTCCGCGAGCCGCCGCTGGGCGAGTCGCGCCGCGGGCCGGTCCGCCGTCTCCTTCTCCAGGGCCTCGATCTCCTCCCTGGACAGGAACGTCAACCGCCGCAGCAGGCCACCGACGATCGCGTCCTCGAGATTCACCAGGTACTGGAACAGCGCATACGGCGACGTCATCGACGGGTCCATCCACAGGCTGCCGCCACCGGTGGACTTGCCGAGCTTCTCCCCCGCGCTGTTGGTCAGCAGCGGCGTCGCGAGCACGTGCACCGACTGCCCCTCGACCCTGCGGATCAGGTCGGTGCCGGCAGTCAGGTTGCCCCACTGGTCGCTGCCGCCGGTCTGCAGGCGGCAGCCGTGCCGCCGGAACAGCTCCAGGAAGTCCATGCCCTGCAGGATCTGGTAGCTGAACTCGGTGTAGCTGATCCCCGCGTCGGAGTTGAGCCGCGCGCTCACCGCGTCCTTGGTCAGCATCTTGTTGACCCTGAAGTGCTTGCCGATGTCGCGCAGGAAGTCGATCGCCGACATCGACGCGGTCCAGTCCAGGTTGTTGACCATCCGCGCCGAGTGCTCGCCGGTGAAGTCGAGATACGGCTCGATCTGGCCGCGGATCTTCTCGACCCACTCGGCGACCTGGTCCCGCGAGTGCAGCTGCCGCTCCGAGGACGGCCTGGGGTCGCCGATGAGGCCGGTGGCGCCGCCGACCAGCGCGAGCGGCCGGTGCCCGGCCAGCTGCAACCGCCGCATCGTCAGCACCTGCAGGACGTGCCCGATGTGCAGGCTCGGCGCGGTGGGGTCGAAACCGCAATAGAACGTCAGCGGTCCCTTCGCCATCTCGGCGCGCAACTCGTCAAGGTCCGTCGAGAGCGCGATCAGGCCACGCCACTGCAGATCATCAAGCACATCGGTCACGCCGCGATTCTCGCACCAACCCCCGGTGACGGCCCAACGCATTGCCCCCGGCTGCTCATGTCTGCGTCAGCGGCAGGTGTACGACCACAGCCCGCACCGCACGTCCCTCATCCAGTCGTGGGGCGGAAGTGTCGTAGCTGACCGATAGGGTTGGGACATGGCGGTTGTGAAGATCAACGCGATCGAGGTTCCCGAAGGCGCGGGCCCCGAGCTGGAGCGCCGGTTCGGCGCCAGGCACGGTGCCGTGGAGGGGTCGAAGGGGTTCCTGGGCTTCGAGCTGCTACGCCCGGTGGCCGGTGAGACCCGCTATTTCGTCTACACCCGGTGGGAGTCCGAGGAGGACTTCCAGGCGTGGGCGCAGGGTCCGGCACTCGAGGCGCACTCGGGTGAGCGGGCGAAGCCGGTGGCGTCCGGCTCCAGCCTGCTCGAGTTCGAGGTCGTGCAGCAGGCCGACCCGGCACCCGCCGCCGAGGGCTGACCCTTGGAGCGCTTCGTCCTCTTCCCGGGCCGTCACCATCTGCTGACCAGGTTCCAGGCGAGCTACCTGCGCGGACTCGCCGGCGACGGCGGGCGGACGGTGGTGTGGGCGGTGACGAGCGCCAACCATCAGAACACCAAACGCAACCCCGTCGGCTATGACCGGCGGCAGGCGGCGATCGAGCGGTTCAGCGTCCAGGAGGGGCTGCGGTCGCTGGTCGTGCCGGTGTTCGACACGGCGCACACCGACCGGTTCGCCGACGTCACTCTCAAGAGCGTCGAGTCCGTGCTCGGGCACACCCTGACGCCGCAGGACACGGTGGTGGCGTGCTCGACGCCCGAGGTCGCGGCGATGTATGCGGAGCTCGGGTTCGCCATCGCCGGCGTCGAGGCCGAGCAGGACCCGGCGCCGGACCGGCCGTGGGACGTGCTGCTGCGGCTCGCCGCCGGCGACCAGGCGTGGCGGGACCTGGCGCACCCGGCGAGCCTCGACGTCTACGGCCGCTATCGCCTCGAGGAGCAGGTCGCGCAGGTCGTCAACGACCCGGTCGTCGGCGAGGAGGGCGGCCTCACCACCACCCGCGACTACCGCACCTATGCCGAGGCGTTCGAGGCGAGCGCCGAGCGCAAGTGGGACATGGTGCGCCGGCACGTGCGTCCCGGCCGGATCGTCGACGTGGGCTGCGGCGCCGGCGCGGTCCTCGCCCTGGCCGACCGCGAGCCGGCGCTGCGGGAGAGCGACCTGATCGGCGTCGAGGTCGCCCGGCACCTGTTCGAGGAGTGCGTGCACCGCAAGGCGCAGGGCTGGTTCACCAACCCCAACGTCTACTTCTACTGCCGCAACGTGCTCGGCGGCGCCGTGTTCGCGCCGCGGTCGGTCGACACCACGCTGACGTTCGCGCTGACCCACGAGATCTGGTCATACGGGCGGCGGATGGAGTCGCTGCGCCGCTTCGCGCAGGCGATCTATGACCACACGGTGCCCGGCGGCGTCTGGATCAACTCCGACGTGTGCGGCCCCGACAACCGCGGCCTGCGGGTCCGGCTCGCGCTGCAGGGCGCCGCCGGCGTGGCCCCCGCCGCCCCTGCCGACCTGACGGGCCTGTCCCGGGACCAGATCGCCGCGCTCGTCGAGGGGTTGCCGGCCCGGGCGCGGCTGGAGCGGTTCGCCGCCGACTTCCACTTCCCGCTGCCGTTCGACGCCCGGCCCGACGGCACCGTCGACATCGCCCTCAGCGACGCGATGGAGTTCCTCACCCACAAGGACTATCCCGACAACTGGCTGTCCGAGGCGCACGAGCAGTTCTGCGGCCTGGAGTTCGCGGACTGGAAGGCGCTGCTGACCGACATCGGCTTCGAGGTCGACGGCGCGTCACACTCGTGGCGCAACGACTGGATCGTGGAGCACCGGCTCGCCCCGGTCGCGGAGCTGTCCTCCCAGGACGGCACACCGCTGCCGTGGCCCGACACGCACGTGCTGCTGGTGGCCCGCCGCCCGCTCAACACCTGACCCCTGCCGCCGTTTCCACACCGGCTCCCGGGGCACCGTTGCGGGACCCGGGCGCCGGGGTCGTGCCCGTCGCCCGCTCAGTCCGTCTCACCCACCGGAGGTGGCTCACGTGAAAGCGTTGCGGTATTCCGAGTACGGTCCGTCGAGCGTCCTGCACGTCGTCGACGTCGACGAGCCGCAGCCCGGCCCGGGCCAGGTCCGGATCCGGGTGCGCGCCGTCGGCATCAACCCGTTCGACTGGAAGGTCCGCAGCGGCGCCTTCGGCGACACGACCCCCAGCCGTCTCCCGGTGATCCCGCACGGCGACGTCTCCGGCGTGGTCGACGCCGTCGGCCCCGCCGCACCCGACGGCACGCCCGGCGGGGATGCCGCGCCGCAGGTCGGCGACGAGGTGTTCGGCCTGGCGGCCGGGGGCGGCGCCGCCGAGTTCGCGGTGTTGAAGCTGTGGGTGGCCAAGCCGTCGGGGATGCCGTTCGAGGAGGCCGCCGGCCTGCCCGGCGTCGTCGAGGCGGCCGGCCGCGCGCTGGCACTGCTCGGCGGCGTTGAGAAGGGCCAGACGATCGTCGTCAACGGCGCCGCCGGCGGCGTGGGCATCGCCGCGACGCAGCTCGCCGTCGCCCACGGCGCCACCGTCATCGGCACCGCCAGCGAGCGCAACCATGAGTTCCTGCGTTCGCTCGGCGCCACCCCGGTCACCTACGGCGAAGGCCTCGCCGACCGGGTCCGCGCCGCCGCGCCGCAGGGCGTCGACCTGGCCCTCGACACCGCCGGCCGGGGCGCCGTCGCCGACCTGGTCACGCTCACCCCTGCCCCCGCCGACGTGGTCAGCATCGTCGACTTCGACGCGCCGAAGCTCGGCGCCCGCGTCACCGACGGGTCGGAGGGCCGCGCCTGGCAGACCCTGGACGAGGCCGCCGACCTGTACCGGCAGGGCCGCTTCACCATGCCGGTCGAACGCGTCTTCCCGCTGTCCGAGGCGGCCGCGGCCCACGACCTGAGCCAGTCCGGCCACGTCCGCGGCAAGGTCATCCTGGTCCCCTGACACCTGGCCGCCCCACGCATGAGCACGGAGCTTCGAACGACCGGCAACCGGCGCGCCGCCCACCGGAGACATCGACGGCGCGCCCCGGTCGCGGGCTCCGCGCCCAGTGCGCGTTGTGGGAGAACCGCGGGGTGTTGGCGTCCGCGGGGATTCGGCCCGCGCAGGATGGCTTCGCGTTGACCCGCAGCCGTCCGGCGTTCGGACTGGGATGCGTGCCCGAGCCCGCGCGAGACCGTGGCGTGTCGCGAGCCGGACCGATGCGGCGCCGTACTGCTCCATTTCACAACGCCCTCGGGGCACCACCGAAGTTCCATGATCACGCGGGCGCTCATGCGCACGGTCCCAGCGCTCGACCCAGGGCCCGCACCGGGATAAAGCGACTGCGATCTTGACCGTTGCCGGTCGCTCTTCGCCGGCACCCGCACCAGCCGCCGAAGTTTCACATGCCCACGGAGCCCGGCCGCGGTTGGGCGTTGCGCCGGCACGGGGAGCCGCTGCTCATCCGGGCGACCGCTCGGCCCGAGCTGTGGACCAGCGCGCCGACACGGCTCCAACGGCACGGGCGGCGCGCTGGTCACGCCGACCAGACCGACGCCGCCGGCACTGCGCCCACGGCCGGAGCAGCGCAGGCGGCGCGCATCACCGCGTCGGCTGGCGGGGGCGAGGGCGGGGCTCAGGTGTCGGGGAGTTCGACCGGCGACGGGTCCGGGCGTTTCGGGAAGCGGTCGTCGCCGGACGACCGGCCGCGCAGGTGGCGGCCCACCCACGGCAGCAAATGCCGGCGGCTCCATGCCAGCTCCGCCCGCAGCACCTCGTGCCGGCGGCGGAGCGGGGCGGACGGCAACGGCAGGGTCCACGTGTCGTCGGTGCCGGGCAGGCCGGCGGCGTGGGCGAGGGCGGCGGCGATGCGTTCGTGGCCGGCGCTGTTGGCGTGCAGCCGGTCGTCGCTCCACAGCCGCGAGTCGGATGCGACCGGGTACGCGCCGAGGTCGAGCAGGATCGCCCCGCTGTCGGCGCACGCCTTGCGGATCGCGGCGTTGAGGGCGATGACCCGCCCCCGCAGCGGTTTCGCGATCGGCATCACCGGCGCCGGGTCGGGCAGCGTGAACGTCAGCACCGTCGCGCCGCGGGTGACCAGGGCCTCCTGCATCGCGAAGAGGTCACCGGCGACGGCGGAGACGTCGAACGACCCGCGCAGGATGTCGTTCATGCCGGCGACGACGGTGGCGAGGTCGGGTGCCAGGTCGACGGCCGGCTGCAGCTGCTCGGCGCGGATGCGGGCGGTGGTGCGGCCGCGGATCGCCAGGTTCGCGTATTCGAGGGGGTGTCCGGGCTGCGCGCGGGCGACGTGCGCGGCGAACCGGTCCGCCCACCCGCGGTAGCCGCCGGCGCCGTCCGGGTCGTCCATGCCCTCGGTGGTGCTGTCGCCGATCGCCACGTACCGCTGGTACATCACGCACCCCTCGACGCGTAGTCCTCGCGGGCGGTCAGCACCGCGGGAAGGTGCTCGGCGGCCCAGGCGCGGCAGGCGTCCATGGCGGGGAAGAGAGTGCGGCCGAGCGGCGTTAGCGCGTACTCGACCCGGGGCGGGACCTCGTCATACGCGGTGCGGGTGATCATGCCGTCGCGTTCCAGGGCGCGCAGCGTCTCGGCGAGGACCTTCGCGGAGACGCGGTGCATGGGCACGCGCAGCTCGGTGAAGCGGCGCGGGCCGTCCTGGAGGCACACGAGGACCATCCCGGCCCACTTGTCGCCGATCTGGAACGGCGTGGCGTTGGACGGGCACGCGGGGTCGAACAGGTCTCGTGGCAGCGGCGAGCTCACCCGGCGACCGTAACGCACGCCCCGGTTACGTTGCAGTTACCGACGTCTCGCGTTCTACGGTCGCCGGCATGACCTCTTTGGTGGTGTTCGGAGCAGGTGGGCGGGCCGGTCGGCGGATCACGGCCGGGGCGCGGGAGCGGGGACTGCGGGTGACTCCGGTCGTGCGGGATCCGGCGCGGCACCCGGATGTGGAAGGCGCGGTCGCCGGGGACGTCACGGACGCGGACAGTGTCGCGGCCGTCGCCGCAGGGCACGACGTCGCGGTCAGCGCGGTCTACACCGCCGATCTCGACCCGGTGCGGCTGTACGGCGACGGCACCCGCTCCCTCCTCGACGGCCTGGTCCGCGCCGGCGTCGGCCGGCTGCTCGTGGTGGGCCTGGCCACGACCCTCGACGGCCCCGGCGGGGTGAAGGTGTACGAGGCCGCCGACTTCCCCGACGCCTACCGGCCGTTCTCCCTCGGCCGCGCGGCGGAGCTGGAGGCTCTCGGCAGCGGGCCGGTCGACTGGGTGCTGTTCACCCCGACGATGCAGCTGGAGGACGAGCCGGGCAGCGGCGCCTTCGAGGTGTTCGACGACGGCCGCCTCGTCGACGGGACAACCACGTACACGGATCTGGCGGCGGCGATGCTGGATGAGGCGGTGTCCCCGGCGCACCACCGCATCCAGCTCACCGTCCGGAGTCAGACCGCTTTCTGATACGTGCGGAACGTCCGCGTCGACAGCCACACCATGGCCGCGGCGAGGGCGAGCAGGCCACCGCCGGCGGCCAGGTCAGGCGACGCACGCCCGGCCTCGAGGGCCCAGTTGACCGGGTTGCCGGCGGCCACGGCCTGCATCCAGCCCGGCATCAGGTCCTTGGCGATGAACGCCGAGGACAGGAACGTCAACGGCAGCAGCAGCAACGTGTTGAGCCCGATGAGCGTCTCGCGCTGCCGGACCAGCATGCCGATCGTGTTGGAGAACGCGCTGAACACGGTGCCGAGCAGCACCGACGCGACGATCAGCAGCACCCCGGGGAAGCTCGCGCCGGCCGCCATCCCGAGCAGCACGATGATCAGTGACTGCACGGTGGTGCTGATGGCCTGCTCGACGACGGCGGCGTTGAGGATCGCGCCGCGGTTGACCGGGGTGATCAGGAACCGGTTCATGGTGCCGCGGTCGATCTCCTCGAGCACACCCATGCCGGACCACATGTTGGACGACACGGCGCTCATCACGACCACGCCCGGCACCAGGTAGTCCAGGTAGCTGCCGGTGCCGAAGCCGGGGAGCTCGACGACCCGCCGGAATAGGTTGCCGAACAGGAACAGCCAGATCGCCGGCTGGATGAGCATGATGAACAGGAACGCGGGCTGCCGGACGAACACCTTCAGCCGCCGCACCGTCAACCACACCATGCCGCTCATGCCGCCACCTCCGCTGCGCTCCGGCGTCGGCCTGAGCTGAAACTGCGCCCATGATGAGCGGCCCCTCCGCTGCGCTCCGGACCGCTCATGCCGCCACCTCCGCTGCGATGCGCTGGCCGGCGTGCTTGAGGTACACGTCGTCCAGGGACGGCCGGGCGACGGTGACGCTCGCGACCGGCAGCCCCGCGGTCTCCAGGGCCGCGAGGACCCCGGGCACCGCGGCCGCCCCGTCGTCGGCGCGCGCGGACAGCCGCCGCCGCTCGACGCTGACGTCCCGCAGTCCCGGCACCGCCCGCACCACCTGCATGGCGTCGAGGGCCTCGTCGGGTTCCCGCAGCTCCAGGTGTACGGCATCGCCCCGCAGCTCCGCCTTGAGCTTCGCCGGGGTGCCCTCCGTGACGATCCGGCCGCCGGTGACGATCGCGACCCGGTCGGCGAGCCGGTCGGCCTCGTCGAGGTAGTGGGTGGTCAGCAGGATCGCGAGCTCGGCACCGGCGAGCCGGGTGATCTCGGCCCACAGCTGCGCGCGGCCGACCGGGTCGAGTCCGGTGGTCGGCTCGTCGAGGAAGAGCACGGCCGGGCGGTGCACGAGGCCGAGCGCGACGTCGAGGCGGCGCTGCATGCCGCCGGACCAGTCGCGGACGGCCCGGTGCTGGGCGTCGGCGACGTCGAACGTGTCGAGCAGCTCGTCGACGCGGCGGCGCAGGGTCTGGCCCCGCATGCCGAACAGGTGGCCCTGCAGCATCAGGTTGTCCCGGCCGGACGCGGCCGGGTCGAGGCCGGAGCGCTGCGAGACGACGCCGATGACGCGGCGCACCCGCTCGGGGTGGCGCAGCACGTCGTGGCCGCAGACGGTGGCGGTGCCGGAGTCGGGCCGGGCGAGCGTGGTGAGGATCTTGACGGTGGTCGACTTGCCGGCCCCGTTCGGGCCGAGCAGGCCGAGCACCTCCCCGGGCTGGACGGTCAGTGACAGCCGGTCGAGTGCGGTGACGCCCTTGGGATACGTCTTGACGAGGTCGTGTGCCGTGACGGCAGCGGGCATGGTGGTCTCCGGTTCCGTTGGTCGCAGACCGGTCCCACGGGCGTTCGCTATCCTGGCGGTTGCACACACCTTCGCCGGGCTCGTTCCCGCGGGATTCGGTCGAGGTCGGGCCCCGGTCCGGTGTTCCCGCACCGGTCCGGGGTCTTTCTGCCTGTTCAGGAGTCGTCGAACGGTGTTCAGGGGTCGTTGAACGCGGTTCAGGGGTCGTTGAACGCGGTGACGTCCAGCTCGCCCGTTTCGTGGTAGTGCCGCCACGCCGCCATGCCTGGCAGCGTGCCGGCCGTCAGCTCCGCGAGCAGCCCGCGCAGCCAGTCGACCTCCGCCTGCTCGATCGCGATCGAATACTCGACCTCGACCAGGAAGAGCCTCGGCACCGTGGCCTGGAACTTGGCCAGGTCGGCCCGCTCCTCGGCGAGCTGCCGCTCCAGGACGGCGATCCGCCGCTCGACGAGGTCGATCACCTCGTCGGGTGGGAGCACGCCGATCACCGACAGGGCGGTCTTGAGCCTCGGATACTCCCGCTCGGGGACGCCGACGATCTCGCGGAGCCAGTCGGCGGCCTCCTCGCGGCCCGCCTGGGTCAGCTGATACACCGTGCGCTCCGGCCGGCGACCTTCCCGGGTCGTCTCCGCCACCTCGATGAATCCGTGCTTCTCCAGGTTCTGCACGACCGTGTACAGCGAGCCCCACTGGATCTTGAGATCCTGCTCCTTGCCGCGGCCGCGCAGCTCGGTGGCCATCTCATAGGGGTGCATGGGCCGCTCGACCAGCGTGGCGAGCAACTGGAGGCCGAGCAGGTTGCCGACCTTGCGCCGCTTGGCCATGCCCACCCCCGGTTCACTCGCCGACGTTTACTCGTCCACGAGCATACGTCCACGAGTGCCCGACCACAACGGGCTGCCGTCAGGAATGGGCGAACGCCTCGAACTGCGCGACCACGCCGGCCAGGTCGTCCTGGGCCGCCTCGCTCCGCTGGTCGCCGACGACGGTCTCCAGGCGCCAGCCGCGCTGGCCGGGCACATACGTGGCGCGGATCGAGGACCCGTCGCCGCGCCACAGCACCGCCGAGGGGTTGTCAGCGCCGAGCCGCCCGAGGAACTCCCGGATGACGTCGCCGGTCGGGTGGTGCGCGAGCGAACCGTCGTCGGTCGACAGCCGCGGCACCGGCACCCGCAGCAGCCGCCTGGGCTGCCACAACGCCGCCGGCTGATGGCGGCCTGGCCGCTGGAAGCAGAGCAGCTCGCAGTCGTCGGCGAGCTTGTGCACGAGGTGCAGCGCCTCCTCCGGCGTGTCGGGCCGCAGGCTCAGCAGCACGTGCGTGTCCGCCGCGACGACCGGCCCGGCCCACCACGCCGCGTCGATCCCGGCGACGACCTCGCGGTGGAACCGCTCGACCCCGGGATCGGCAGCGGCCCATCCCGTGTCGCCGCGCCGCAGCGCCTCGAAACGGTCGACGCCCTGCTCAACAGTGATCGGCCGGGCTTCGAACCAAACACCGATCTCGATCAGTTCTGCCATGGAGGCCACCGTACGGAACCGTCAGAAACCGACGCAACTCAACCACGCAGGGTGCTGGACCGATCACCCACCCGCTGGTCCCGCGGCCCGGCTTCCGGGTTGGTGCGTGATCAGCTCCGCCAGTCCGGTGGGGTCGAGCGTGGCGAACGGCAGCACCCCGCCGCCGTCCAGGTCGAACTCGACGACGGCGAACGGCAGCACCCCCACCCTCCCCCAGCCGGTCAGGCGGGTGCGGGGGCTGCACCGTACCGCTGCGATGTCGGTCCACGCGATGAGCACCGGCGCCCGCGTGGTGGCCGTGGAAGGCTCCGCGCGCAGCCGGCCCGGACCTGACCGCCGGGCCTCGACGAGCAGCCCGAGCGGCCTCGGGGCGAGCCGCACCGGCACGCCGGCGCCGAACCGGAACGCCGAACCGACGCTCATGTCCCAGAACGCGACGACGATGTCGAGCGGAACGTGGCCGAACCACTCCTGCACGCCGTCCGCGTGCGCCGCCCGCTGCTCGCGGCGGCTCCACCACTGCCGGGCGAGCACCGGACCGGCAAGACCGGCGCACACGGCGGCGAACAGCGCGATGGCCTCCCACAGGCCGGCGAGCAGCAGCGCCACCGGGACCGCCAGGACGAGAGCGGCCCACCACGGACGCCCCCGGTCCCCCACCCCGCCATGGTGGCGCACGCCGGACCCCGCCCGACCTCGGCGAACGCTCCCGCCCGCGCGCCTCACGCCAAATACCGCCCGGGGTTTGTGCTGGGGCAGGCGGCGCGTGAGGATGGGCCATGCTCTCGATCCTGGTCATCCAGCCGGCGGCACCGTCCACCACCTCGCCGGCGCTCCCGCCGGCACAGGACGTGGCCCGGCCCCGGCGGGTGAGGCTCGTGCGCGGCGCCGTGATCGCGTGTCTCACGCTGGCCGTCCTGGCAGGGTGCGGGTCCGGGGACAAGGGCACCGCGCAGCCGGCCCGTCCAGCCCCGTCGGACAGCGCCGTGAGCAGCCCCCCGGCCGGACCCTCCACGCCGTCCGTGGCGGCGAGCCCGTCGACGGCAGCCGCGGCGACGGTCACGGTGCCGGCCGGGGTGACGGCAGGGATCGTGATCTTCGACCGGCAGTCGGGGACGTTCGTGATACAGCAGAAGGCGAGCTGGCGGTTCAGGTCGGCGTCGCTGGTGAAACTGATGATCGCGCTGGACTACTTCTGGAACCGGGGACCGTCCTACACGGTGCCGGCGGCGGACCGGCCGAAGCTCGACGTCATGCTGCGCAGCAGCGACGACACCGCCGCGACCGGGTTGTGGAAGGCCGACGGGCAGCGGGAGATCGTGACCCGGATGGTGCAGCGGCTCGGGTTGCAGGACACCGCGCCGCCGCCGGCGAGCCAGCCGGGCTACTGGGGATACACCGCGGTGAGCGCCGGTGACCTGGTCCGGGTGTACCAGTACATCCTGGGCAAGGCGCCGGCGCCGGTGCGCGACTACATCATGGGCAACCTGCACGAGTCGACGAAGTGCGGGACCGACAAGTACGACCAGTCCTTCGGCATCCCGAGCACGTTCCGCAAGCCGTGGTCGGCGAAACAGGGCTGGTCCGGGTTCGGCGACAACCCGCAGACCCCATGCGTGGCGAACGCGGCCCTGTCCCAGGGCGAACCCGCCGGCGGGCCGGGAGCGTTCGTGGACGTCGCGGCGCCCAACCAGCCCGACATGAGCGGCGAGGTCCTGCACACCACCGGCACCGTCGGTGACAACGACCGGTACATCGTCGCGGTGCTGTCCGTCCATCCGAACGGCACGCAGTTCGCGAAGGCCGCCGCGACCCTGACCAAGTTGACGAAGTCGCTGCCGCTGCCGGCCGCGGTCAAGGCACCGTAGGTGTGTCGAGCGGGGCCGTCCGGCTCCGACCTGTCACCAGAGGACACCGACGCGACAGGAGCGCACCCGTGAAGTATCTGCTGCTGATCCACATGAACCCGGAGGTCTGGGCGACACTGACCCAGGCCGACGTGGACGAGGTGATGGCCGGGCACGACCGGTTCATCACGACGATCACCGAATCGGGCGAGATGGTGAGCACGCACGCCCTGGCCGATCCGAAGGACAGCGCCGTGGTCCGGATCAGGGCCGGCGCCGAGACGGTGACCGACGGCCCGTATGTGGAGGCCAAGGAGTTCCTGGCCGGCTTCTACCTGGTGGAGTGCGAGTCGAAGGAACGCGCGGTGGAGCTGGCCGCGATGATCCCCGACGCGAAATGGAACGCGATCGAGGTGCGCCCGATCGTGTTCAGCCAGTAGGTGAACGGGCACTGACGGTCCGCGCGGCGATTCTTGTCGGTCGCCGTCCGTAGAATCGCCGCGTGGACAGCACCGTGGGGGTTGAGACGACAGGGCCGGCAGTCGAGGTCCTGCGCCGCGTGTTCGGCTACGACACGTTCCGGGGCAGCCAGCAGGAGATCATCGAGCACGTCATCGGCGGCGGCGACGCGCTGGTGCTCATGCCGACCGGTGGCGGCAAGTCGCTGTGCTACCAGATTCCGGCGCTGGTCCGCGACGGCGTCGGGGTCGTGGTGTCGCCGCTGATCGCGCTGATGCAGGACCAGGTCGACGCGCTGACCGCGCTGGGCGTGCGGGCCGGGTTCATCAATTCGACGCTCGACTTCGACAGCCGGCGGGCGGTCGAGGCCGCGTTCGTCGGCGGCGACCTGGACCTGCTGTATCTCGCACCCGAGGCCCTCGCGTCGCCGCAGACGATGCGGCTGCTGGAGCGGGGGCGGATCGCGCTGTTCGCGATCGACGAGGCGCACTGCGTGTCGCAGTGGGGTCACGACTTCCGCCCCGACTATCTCAACCTGTCGGTCCTGCACGAGCGATGGCCGGACGTGCCGCGGATCGCGCTGACGGCGACGGCGACGACCGCCACCCACAAGGAGATCGGCACCCGGCTCGGGCTGACCGGGGCACGGCACTTCGTGTCGAGCTTCGACCGGCCCAACATCCAGTATCGGATCGTGCCGAAGCAGGACCCGCGCCGGCAGCTGCTGGACCTGCTGCGCACCGAGCACCGCGGCGACGCCGGCATCGTCTATTGCCTGTCCCGCAACAGCGTGGAGAAGATCGCGGAGTTCCTGAAGGACAACGGCGTGCCCGCGCTGCCCTATCACGCGGGGCTCGACGCGCGGGTCCGGGCCGACAACCAGTCGCGCTTCCTGCGCGAGGACGGCCTGGTCATGGTCGCCACGATCGCGTTCGGGATGGGCATCGACAAGCCCGACGTGCGGTTCGTCGCGCACCTGGACCTGCCGAAGTCCGTGGAGGGCTATTACCAGGAGACGGGCCGCGCCGGGCGCGACGGCCTGCCGTCCAACGCGTGGCTGGCCTATGGCCTGCAGGACGTCGTCCAGCAGCGCAAGATGATCGAGGGTTCCGAGGGCGACGCCGCGCACCGGCGGGGGCTGGGCCGGCACCTCGACGCGATGCTGGCGCTGTGCGAGACGGTGGAGTGCCGGCGGGTGCAGCTGCTCGCCTACTTCGGGCAGCAGAGCGGGCCGTGCGGCAACTGCGACACGTGCCTGAGCCCGCCGGAGTCGTGGGACGGCACGGTGCCGGCGCAGAAGCTGCTGTCCACGGTGTTCCGGCTGCAGAAGGAGCGCAACCAGAAGTTCGGCGCCGGGCAGTGCATCGACATCCTGCTGGGCAAGAAGACCGACAAGGTGGTGCAGTGGCACCACGACGAGCTGACGGTGTTCGGCGTCGGCGCCGACCTGCGCGAGGCCGACTGGCGGGCGGTGGTGCGGCAGCTGCTCGCGCAGGGGCTGCTCGCCGTCGAGGGTGACTACGGCACGCTGGTGCTCACCGACGACAGCGCCGAGGTGCTCGGCCGGCGGCGGCAGGTGATGCTGCGCCGGGAGCCGGAGCGGCCCGTGTCGGCGGCGAAGGTTGCCAAGCAGCGCAGCGCGGCCGCGGCGACGGAGCTGCCGGCGCAGGCGGCGCCGCTGTTCGAGCGGCTGCGCAGCTGGCGGTCGGCGACGGCGAAGGAGCAGAGCGTCCCGGCGTATGTCATCTTCCACGACGCGACGCTGCGGCAGATCGCAACGGAGGCCCCGACGACGCTCGCGCAGCTGTCGACGGTCAGCGGTGTCGGGGAGAACAAGCTCGCCAAGTTCGGCCAGCAGATCCTCGACGCCCTCCGCGACCCGGACCCTGCGTGATCGGCGGTGCCGTCCACGCCTCGCCGTGGACGGCACCCGATCGACTGCGGCGATCATCAGAGGGACAGGCGGCCGGACGTCACCCGGTGCCCACGGGCCGGGGCTGCCGCTTGGGCAGCGCCGGCACGATCGAGCCGTCGACGAAGATGCCGTGCCACAGGCTGAATGACAGCAGGATCCACAGCTTCCGGGCGTTGTCGGCGTCGCCGCGTTCGTGTTGTTTCAGCAGCTCGTGCGCGTAGTCAAGGTCGATCAGGTGCCCCGCCCCCGACGTGGACAGCACGTGGTGTGCCCATTCCGCGAGCTCCGTGCGCAGCCACCGCCGGGCCGGCGTCGGAAAGCCGAGCTTCGGCCGTTCGGTGATGAAGTCCGGCACGATGCCCTCCAGGGCCCGGCGCAGCGCGTACTTGGTGGTCCGGCTGTGTGGTGGCACCTTCAGCCGGTCGGGCAGCCGCGACATGACCTCGAACACGCCCCGGTCCAGGAACGGCACGCGCAGTTCCAGCGAGTGCGCCATCGACATCCGGTCGGCCTTGGTCAGGATGTCACCGGGCAACCACGTGTTGACGTCGATGTGCTGCATGGTGGTGACGTCGTCGAGGTCCACCGCCTCGGCGTAGAGCGCCGCGGTCACGTGCGGGTGACCCACCCCCGGTTCGCCGCTTCGCAGGATCCGTGCCTTCTCCTCGTCGCCGAGGACACGGGCGTTGCCGAAGTACCGCGTCTCGATCGGCGTCGTGGCCCGCAGCAGGTAGCTCTTGCCCTTGACGCCGTCCGGGACCACCCGGGCCAGGGCGCGCAGGCCACGCTGGATCGGTTCGCCGAGCCGGCGGACCGGCGCGAGGGAACGCGGCTCCCGATAGATGGTGTAGCCGCCGGCGAGCTCGTCCGCGCCCTCGCCCGACAGCACCACGGTGACGTGTTCCGCCGCCGTCTTCGCCAGGAAGTAGAGCGGGACGATCGACGGGTCGGCGACCGGGTCGCCCAGGTGCCAGATGATGCCCGGCAGCGCCTCCATCACCTGCTCCGGCTTGACGATCGTGGGCACCAGTTCGACCCCGAGGTGCTGGGCCGACCGCTCGGCCACGTCGAACTCGGAGTATGCGGTGGCGGTGTCGAAGCCGGCGGTGAAGGCGCGTAGGCGAGGATGGACCTCGGCGGCAAGCGCAACGATGGCTGTCGAGTCGATGCCGCTGGACAGGAACGCGCCGACCGGGACGTCCGCCCGTAGATGGCAGCGCACGCTCTCCCGCAGCGCGTCGCGCAGTTCCTCCACAATGGACGCTTCGGAGACGGCCGGTTCCGGACGGAACCTGGGCCTGCCGCGTCGCCGGACCACCGGCGGGTAGCCGAGCGCGCGGGTGAGCAGCCCGCCGCTGGGCAGCCGGGCGATGTTCCGGTGCAGGGTGTACGGCTCGGGCACGTACTGCATCGTCAGGTAGAGCGACAGCGCGGTCTGGTCGAGTTCCCCGTCGGCGATCCCCAGCAGCGGCGGCTTCTCGCTCGACAGCCACAGTCCCTCCTGGGTCGGCATGTAGTACAGCGGTTTGATCCCGAACGGGTCCCGTGCCGCGTGGACCGTCTCGGTGGCCTCGTCCCAGAGGGCGAACGCGAACATGCCGCGGAACCGGTCGAGGGCCTCCTCGCCCCAGTAGTGGTAGGCGGCGGCGACCACTTCGCTGTCGCCGTCCGTGGCGAACTCCGCGCCGTGCACGCGAATCAGTTCCTCGCGCAGCGACTCGAAGTTGTAGATCTCGCCGTTGAAGACCAGCGTCCATCGGCCCGCGTCCGGCCCGGTCGGCGGGTACCGCAACGGCTGCCGGCTGCCGTGCACGTCGATGATGGCGAGCCGCTTGAAACCGGCCGCCACGCATTGTCCGACCCTCTCCAGGGCCATGTCGTCGGGGCCGCGGTGATCGAGCAACTCGAGTTGCCGTTCCACCTGGCCAAGGGCCTCTGGGGAGATGGCGAAGTCCCCCACGTACATCAGGAAGCCGCACATGGCGTCGTTTCCCTTCGGTCGCCTCGCGTGGCAGCGGTGTCGGGCCGCAGACCGCTCTGTCGACGGTCGCCGGTGAGCCGTTGTCCGGGTGAGCCTTCGCCGGTGCCGGCGAAGCCCCCCGCTCGAACGGCCACAGTGCGCCGTGCGATCCAGCCGAACAGAGCCCGCCGGGTTCGGCGCCCGATTGCCCGGCCGTCATCCGATCCCTCCTCACCAGGGGGATCACCGGCCGGCGGGAGGGTGATCCCCGCCAGGGGGTGACGATCCGGGCGGCCGGGTGCCCCCTGCCGTTTGGCCGGAAACCCCCCGGGTAGCGGCGCGCCCGTCGCATCGGTCCACCCGGATCGGCGGCCTGCGAACCACCCGCTGTCTCATTGGGAGAAGTCAATGCGTCTCGTCCGTGCCCGACGCCGGCCCGAGCACGACGCCGGCACCCGCCTTGCAGCAGACGAGGCGCCGAGGCGCTCGACGTTCGCGCGCGGGCTCAGGGGGCTCGGCCGGCTCATCCTGTGCGGTGTCATCTCGGGACTGGTGGTGGCCGCCGGTGTGCTCCCGCTCGCACTCATGGGCGGCTCCGCGGTGAACGCCGGCGGCGACGTGTGGAAGAACCTCCCGTCGGACCTGGCGTTGCCGCCGCCGCCGCAGACCACCTACGTCTACGCCAAGGACGGCAAGACGCTCATCACCACGTTCTACGACGAGAACCGTAAGGACGTACCGCTGGAGCAGATCGCACCGGTGATGCAGCAGGCCGTCGTCGCGGCCGAGGACACCCGCTTCTACCAGCACCGCGGCGTCGACGGCAAAAGCGTCCTGCGCGCGCTGGTCTCCAACGGCCGGGGCGGCGCCCAGCAGGGCGCTTCGACGCTGACGATGCAGTACGTCCGCAACGTGCTGAAGAACAACCCGAGCCTGTCGCCGCAGCAGCGGATCGACGCGGCCGCCGACACGCCCGCGCGCAAGATACGCGAGATGCGCTACGCGACGGAGCTCGAACAGCACCTGAGCAAGCAGGACATCCTGCAGGGCTACCTGAACATCGCCTACTTCGGTGCCGGCGCCTACGGCATCTACGCCGCCAGCCAGACGTACTTCGGCAAGACGGCCCTGGACCTGACGCTGCCCGAGGCGGCACTGCTCGCCGGGCTGCTGCAGTCACCGGATGCCGACAACCCGATCAGCGGCGACCGCGACTCGGCCCTGCGGCGGCGCGCCTACACCCTCGACGCGATGACGAAGATGGGGGTGATCAGCGCCGGGGACGCCACCGCGGCACAGGCCCAGGAGCTGAAGCTCAATCAGCGTGAGCTACCCAACAACTGCGTGTCCGTCCCACCGGGGCACAACGACTGGGGCTTCTTCTGCGACTACTTCCGGCAGTGGTGGGGCAGCCAGCCGGAGTTCGGCGCCACCCGCGCCGACCGCGACGAGGCGCTGCGCACCGGCGGCTACACGGTGGTTACCTCGCTCGACCCGGCGATCCAGGCCATCGCGCTCAACCAGTCGCTGAGCGTCTACGGCTACGGCAGCGCGCGGTCGATGCCGCTGGCCGTCGTCACCCCCGGCAGCGGCCGGGTCCTCGCGCTGGCCGTCAACCGCCACTACAGCCTGGATCCCAACCCGCCCCAGCATCCGCGGTACCCGAACACCGTCAACCAGCTCGTCGCCGGCGGTGGCGGTGTCGCCGGGTACCAGGCGGGTTCGACGTTCAAGATGTTCACCATGCTCGCCGCCCTCGACGCGGGCATGCCGTTGAGCACCAGGTTCAACGCACCGAGCCGGCTGGCTTCCGTGTGGCCGGCGAGCGGCCCGGGCAGCTGCGGGGGCAGGTGGTGCCCGGCGAACGAGTCCCCGAGCTGGATGAACGGGGACCGGACGATGTGGAACGGCTTCGGCCGTTCGGTCAACACCTACTTCGTCTGGCTCGAACAGCAGGTCGGTGCGCGCCGCGTGGTCGAGATGGCGCAGCGGCTCGGCATCACGTTCCGCTCGGGCGCGGACGCGGCGATGGCGGCCAAGGCGGATCAGTGGGGGTCGTTCACCCTCGGCGTCGCCTCGACCACACCGCTGGATCTCGCCAACGCCTATGCGGCGGTCGCCGCCGGCGGCCTGTACTGCCAGCCGCTGCCGGTGCTGTCGATCACCGACGCCAACGGCAAACCGGTCGACGCCGGTAACCCGAAGTGCCGGCAGGTGGTCAGCGCCGACGTGGCGGCCGCCGCGACCGACGCGGCACGGTGCCCGGTCAGCCGGGCATCGGCGTACGGCAAGTGCGACGGCGGCACGGCGGAGAACGTGTCCGGCATCCTGGGCGGCCGCCCGGTCGCGGGCAAGACCGGCAGCTCCGAGTACAACTCGACCGAGACGTTCGCCGGCTTCACCCCGCAGATCGCGGCGGCCGGCATCGCGGTGAACGTGGACAACCCGAACGACCAGGTGGGCAGCGGCATCGCCGGCTCGGTCAACAGCGCCGTCGCGCAGACCATGGCGGGCGCGCTGCGCGGCCAGCCGGTCCAGGCGTTCCAGCCACCCAGCCGGGTGCGGGCACTGGGCCGCTGACGAGCCGCCCGGCGCGCCGCCCCACGAGCCGCTGGTGGCCGCGTCAGGCGGAGTATCCGCGCAGCGCGGTCCAGTGCGCGAGCTTGGCCGTCGTCAGCGTGTAGTACCCGACGCCCAGGGCGTCGGCGGGATCGGCGATCTTCACCGTCTTGCCGCCGTTGCTGTAGCCCACCACCGTGAGGTAGTGGCCGCCCGGATACGAGTGCGCGCCCCCTTTGTCGTCCACAGTGGAACCGGCGATGTTGGCGACCACGGCGTAGCCGTTGGCGATCGCGTTGACGACGTCCGCCTGCATCCGGTCGATCTCCGCCTGGGTGGCCGACTGACCGGTGATGTAGCGCGACTTGTAGAAGGAGGTCTTCGTGTACGCGTTGAGCGTCCGGGTGGTGTCGTCGGCGGAGTTGGTGCCGTTGACGGTCGTGCGTAGGCTCTGGGCGACCTCGGACTGGGACGGATACATCGATCGCGCGGTCAGGGCGATACGCGTCGCCGCCGGACCGCAGAAGTAGTAGTTCTCCTGCCAGGCGAACCGGTACGCGAGCTCCTTCGCCGCCGGGGGGGCCGGTGCGGTCGTGCCGGGCGTGCTGGGCGCGGCAGGCGTGGCGGGCGCGGACGGCTTTGCGCTGGCGCCGGCCTTCGGCGGGTTGGTCGCCGGATCGGGTGCCGCCTGCGTCCGCTGCCGATCGCGCGCGGCCTGACCGGCGCCGGGCTGCGACGAATCCGCGGAGGTCAGCGACTGCGCGTCGGCGACCGGTGCGGGGGTCGAGGCGTGCACGGCCACGCCGACGGCCACCGTCACCGCGAGGACCGCCGCGGCCGCCGCGATCGGCAGCACGCGGGAGCGCGGCGAGGTGGGGTTCTGGTGCCTGGGTTTGTACAGGTAACTCACGGGTACCTCGACAGACATGCTGGATGACGGCTGCTGTTGCCGGTGCCGGACGTGATCCGGGCAGCGGGCGTCCACACCGGCCTGCGGCAGGTGTGGTGAGAGCCGGCGGCGGGCCGGCGGGCGTCGGGGACGGCTACCGGGCCGGGCCGCGGGTCGAGGTGCTGCGACAGGGGTGATGCCGGGTCAGAGGCCGCACGGAGTGCTCCTTCCGGTGCCGCCTACCGGGTTAGCTGACGGGTTCGGGCGGGAAGATCGCCCTACCTCGAGGCTCAGGCCCCGCGGATTCACCCCGGTGGTGCTTGGGTCCCCGGCTCGCGTGGATGCGACTCAGCGGATCCGCCGCGGTGTCACCCGAACTGGATGACGGTGGGCCGGACGGATGCGAGGACCCTATAGGGGGCGGCGCAGCGGCCTCGAATCCGGCACGCTGTTCGGCTACCGGGCGTGACGACGTCGTGGCGAATGGACCGGGTGCACACCGCGGACCACGCGGGCTGCCCGCCGGTCAGGTGCGTCATCCCCCGGTGCGTCTCGCCGACCGCACCCCGGCGGCGTGCGGCCCGCCAACTGTCCCGTCGGCTGATTCGAACGCCTGGCAGGGACCCGGATCCGGGTCGCCCTAGGCTCGCCGGATGCTTCCGGTCGCCGACGATGACCAGCAGCCCAACGGGGGGCACGGGCGCGGCCCCCGCCACCTTCGGCGCTCCCGCCGGGGCCGGCACGCGGCCCGCTTCCGGCTGCGCGCAGCCGTTCCGCTCGAGATCGGCCGGTACGCCGTGGTCACCGTCGCGGTCGCGGCGGTCGGCCTGTCCTCGACGCTGTCGTCGTCGGCCGGACCCGGACCCGGCGCCACGCCGGCGAATGGTGTGGCGCTCGCCGGCGACGCCGGACGTTCGGCGGCCGACGGGCCCGCCTCACGCAGCCGCAACCGGAAACCCGCCGACGGCGCTGGCACCGTGACCCCACCGGCGGGGAAGGGCACCCCACCGGCGGCGAATGCCACCCCGACACCGACGAAGGCCGCCCCGGCGCCTGCCGCCACGCAACCGGCGTCGCCGACCGTGCCCGCGCCCGTCGGCGGGCTGACCCAGGCGGAGATGAACAACGCCGTCGCGATCATCGACGTCGCCCGGCAGCTGAACCTGCCGCGCCGCGCGGCCGTCGTGGGGATCGCCACCGCCTTGCAGGAGAGTCACCTGCGAAACCTCGCGAACCCGAACCTGCCGCAGTCACTGCGGCGACCCAACGAAGGCGTGGGCTACGACTACGACTCGGTCGGCCTCTTCCAGCAGCGGCCGAGCTGGGGCACGGTCGACCAGCTGATGGACCCGCGCGAGTCCGCGCGCAGGTTCTACGCGGCACTGGCCAAGATCCAGGGCTGGGAGCAGCAGGCCGTCACCGTCGCGGCGCAGCTGGTGCAGCGGTCGGCCTTCCCGGACGCCTACGCGAAATGGGAGGGGCTCGCACAGCAGATCGTGGACGCCGTCATGTAGGAAGTCCGCCGCGGCGGGTCCGAGTCCTTCGCATTGTCACTCGATTGCCGCCCCGGTCTCGCCCGGACGCGAACGACGATGCCCGCATGTCCATGTACAGGCAGAGAACATGAGGGGGCCCGGTCGGACCGCGGTCGCGCTGGTCGCGCTCGCGGTGGGAGCGCAGCTGGGCCTGTCGGGGTGTCACAGTCCGAAGAAGCACACGGCGGCGAAATGGACCGCTCCACCGGTCCCGGCGGTCGGGCTGGCCGTCACTCCGGCTGCGGGCGAGTCGGGCGTGGCGGTCAGCGCCGAGATCGGCACGAAGGTGAACGACGGGAAGATCACCGAGGTCGCCCTGACCGACGCGGCGGGCCAACGGGTCGCCGGCGAGTTCCGGGAGGACGGCTCCTCGTGGGTGCCCGCGACCGCGCTGCGCTACGGCACGTCCTACACGGCGAAGGTCACCGCCGTCGGCGCCGACAACAAACCCGTGACCCGGGAGACGGCCTTCACCACGGCGGCGAAGCCCAGCGGCCCGGCCATCACGTCCGATCTGATGCTGACCAACGGCGGGACGTACGGCGTCGGCATGCCGATCGTCGTGCAGTTCGGCTCCGACGTGCCGCAGGAGTCGCGCGCCGCCGTGCAGCAGCGTCTCTTCGTGAAGAGCGATCCGCCGCAGGCCGGTGCGTGGCACTGGTTCGGCGGCCGGCAGGTGATGTACCGGCCGGAGCAGTACTGGCAGCCGGGCACGAAGATCACCGCGCGGAAGGCGCTCAACGGGGTGCGGATCGGCAACGGCCACGCCGACGAGGACTTCGCGGCGACGGTCACGATCGGCCGGAAGCTGACCATCGACATCGACAACGCCACGAAACAGCTGAACGTCTACCAGAACGACGCGCTCGTGCGGACCATGCCGGTGAGCCTCGGCAAGCCGTCGACGCCCACGTCGAGCGGCACCACCGTGGTCATGTCGCGGGAGGCATCGACGGTGTTCCGCACTCCGGAGTACACCGTCGCGGTGCAGTACGCCATGCGACTGACGTGGGGCGGCCAGTACATCCACGCCGCGCCGTGGTCGGTGGGCGACCAGGGTAAGCGCAACGTCTCCCACGGTTGCACCAACGTCTCGACCGCGAACGCGAAGTGGCTGTACGAGCAGACACTCGTCGGTGACCCGGTCACCACGCACAACACCGGGGTGCCGTTGGACCCCGGCGACGGCTGGACCGCGTGGGACATGTCCTGGGCCGACTACAAGACCTGACGCCGTCCACGACGAGCGCCGCACGGGCGTTCGATCCAGCGAGTCCGATCCAGAAGTTCGATCCAGAAGTTCGATCCAGAAGTTCGATCCAGAAGTTCGATCCAGAAGTTCGATCCAGAAGTTCGACCAGGGAGGAAAATCCATGGAAGTCATCCGTGCCCCGAGCCGAGGCCGGCAGGCCCCGCAACAGTGCTATTCCGGCGTCGTGTGGATCGACCGGGACGTCACCGGTCTGGAGCCGTCCCATCTCCAGACGTTCCATGCGCAGTTCAGCCCTGGCGCGCGGACGGCCTGGCACCGCTGCGCGTACGGACGGATCCTGACCGTCCTGCACGGCGTGGGCCGGGTGCAGCGCCGGGGCGGCCCGATCCACGAGGTGCGCGCCGGGGACACCGTCGTCGTCGCGGCCGGTGAGTGGCACTGGCACGGCGCCGCGCCGAACACGTTCCTGGCGGTGGTGTCGGCCCACGAGACCGGACCGGACGGCACAGGCACCGACACAGGCACCGAATGGGGCGAGCACGTGACCGACGCCGAGTACCGGCTGCCACCGCTCACCGCGATGATCCGCCGGCCGGACGCGGACCGGGTCCCGCAGCGCGAGGCGTGCTGGTAGCGGTTCTTTCCCGGGTCCGCGGCCGTCACGATTGTGGGGTCCGGGCCCGGGAGGTGTGCCTGCGGTACAAGCCGGCGAAGTTCGGCGAGCAGATCCTGGACACGCTCGGCACACGCACGTAACACTGTCGGAATGTTTTCTGCACGGTGCGTGCCGAAAGACGTGTGATCTGTGGACACCAGGCAGATCAGGTACTTCCTCGCCGTGGTGGAGCACGGCGGGTTCGGCAGGGCGGCGGCCGCGCTCAACGTCGCCCAGCCGACCATGTCGCAGTCGGTGAAGGCCCTTGAGCGGGACCTCGGCACGGCGCTGTTCCACCGGGCGTCGCACGGGGTGACGCTGTCGGCGGCGGGACGGGCGTTCCTCGGCCCGGCCCGGCTGCTGATGCGCGACGTCGCGGTCGCCGGCGAGGCCGTCGGCGGGCGACCCGAGCACGACAGCCTGGAGATCGTGGCGTCGGCGCCGCTCGGGGCGCATCCGGGGGCGGCGCTCGTCGGCGGGTTCCTGCGGGCGCACCCGGGGGTCTCGGTCAGCCTCGACCGGGACACCGACGAGGCGCTGCTCGCGCGGGTTCGTGACGGGGTGAGCGAGCTCGGCCTGGTCCACCTGCCGGCGGCCCGGCTGGGGCTGTGCGAGGTGGCGCTGGGCGCGCACGATCTCGTCCTGGTGTTCCCGCCGCCGGACATGGACCGGACCGGCGCCGCACGCCCGGCACCCCACCGTCCCGGCGCGCCGCAGCCGACCGGCCTGCCCGGCACGCCACACCCGGCCGGCGCGGCGGGCGGTGGTTCGCGCCGGGGAATGCCCGGCCGCGCGGCGTGGCAGCTCATCGCCGACCAGCCCGACGACGCCGTGCGCCTCGCGGACCTTGCCGGCGTCGACCTGCTCGGGGTCCCGCGGGGCAGCGCATCCCGGCTCCTCGTCGAGTCCGCACTGCGCGCCGCCGGGGTCAGGACCAGGGTCGTCGTCGAGAGCGGGCAGCGCGACCTCATCACCGAGCTGGTCATCGCCGGCGTCGGCGCCGCGTTCATGCCCGACGTCGCCGCTCACGAGGCCACCGCCAGGGGTGCGGTGGTCAGGAGGGTCGTGCCGGCGCTGCGGCTGCCGTACGGCCTGGTCCACCGTTCGGGTGAGCTGTCCGGCACGGCGAGGGCGTTCATCGACCACGCGCAGCGGCAGAGGTGACGGCGCCATGGATCTGCGCAGGCTGGAGTACTTCGTCGCCGTCGTCGAGCACGGCAGCGTCACGGCGGCGGCGGGCGCGTTGCACGTGGCGCAGCCGTCGCTGTCGCAGTCGATCCGGGCGCTCGAACGGGACATGGCCGTCGAGCTGTTCGACCGGCGGCAGCGGCCCCTGGCGTTGACGGCGGCGGGCAAGGCGCTGCTCGACCCGGCCCGGAAGGTCCTCGCCGACGTCGCCGACGCGAAGGCGGCCGTCGGCTGCGTGGTCGGGCTCGCCGCGGGCTGGCTCGACGTCGCGGTCCTGGACCCCCTCGCCGTCGACGTGGCGCCGGCGATCGCGGCGTTCCGGCGGCGGCATCCGGGGGTGCCGGTCCGCGTCCACGGGCCCCGGGACGAGGACGACCTGGTCCGGCACGTGGTCGACGGGCGGTGCGAGCTCGGCGTCACGTACCTGCCGGTCGAGCATCCCGCGGTACGCGTCGAACCCCTGGCGAGGCAGGAGCGGTTCCGGATCGACGGCACCGACGTCCGGACGCGGCACAGCGAGGCGGTCGTCCAGCTCCTGCTCGCCGGGGGCAGGGCGGTCGTCGCCGGCGGCTACGCGCGGCGGGCCGCGGCGGCAGGGGCTGTGCTGCGCAGGTTCGACCCGCCGGAGTGCGTGCAGGTCGGGGTCGTCAGCCAGCACCAGCACCTGTCGCCGGCGGCGCGGCGCCTGGAGACGATGCTGCGCACCTATGGGGTCGATGACTTTTCGTCTTTGCAATCTCGGTGATCGCACACTGTTATCAAGCGATGCCCGAGCCTGATCAGCGCCGCCGCCCTCTGTACTGGCTACTGGTGGTCCCGACCGTCGCGCCCCTGGCCGTGCCGTTCTACAACCGCATGGACCCGCAGCTGCTGGGGGTGCCGTTCTTCTTCTGGTACCAGCTGGCGTGCGCGCTCCTCGCCACCGTGGTCATCTCGATCGTCTACCTCGGGGTGCGGCGATGACCGACCGCGATGTCGAGATCACGGTGTTCACGGTCCTCATGGGCGCAATGATCATCGTGGGATTCGCCGCGGCGCGGTGGCGGCGGCCGCAGAGCATCCACAGCCTGGAGGAGTGGGGCGTCGGCGGCCGGGCGTTCGGCAGCTGGGTCACCTGGTTCCTGCTCGGCGGCAGCATGTACACCGCCTACACGTTCGTCGCGGTGCCCGCGCTGACCTACGGCGTCGGCGCGCTCGGGTTCTTCGCGGTGCCGTTCGCGATCGCGACGACCCCGATCGCCTTCATCCTGTCCGCCCGGGCCTGGTCGGTGTCGCACCGGCACGGGTTCGTCACCCCGGGCGAGATGGCGGGGGCGCGGTTCGGCTCGCCGGGCCTGTCGGCGCTGGTCGCCGTCACCGGCATCGTGGCCACCATGCCGTACGTGTCGGTGCAGCTGCTGTCGCTGCAGGCGGTCTTCAAGACCCTGGGCGTCGCCGGCGAGTGGCCGCTGCTCGTCGCCGTCGGCCTGGTGTCGGTGAGCACGTTCCGCTCCGGGTTGCGGGCGCCGGCGCTGCTGTCCATCGCGAAGGACATCCTGCTCGTCTGGGTCGTGGTGTCGGGGGTGCTGATCGTCGCGATGTCCGGCGGCTGGGGCACCACGTTCCGGCTCGCGGCGGACCACTTCGCGCGCACCCCGTCACCGACGGACGGCCTGCTGCTCACCGACGCCGGCCAGGTCGGCTACCTGACGATGGTCGTGGGCTCGGCGCTGTCGATCTTCGCGTATCCGCACGCCGTCATCGCCATCATCGCCGCCCGCGACCGCTCCACGGTGCAGCGCAACACCGCCGCCCTGCCGGTCTACTGCCTGGCGCTGGGCCTGATGGGGATGCTCGGCCTGTTCGCCGTCGCCAACGGCGTCCTGCCCGTCGGCCGGGACCTCAACACCATCACCCCGCAGCTGTTCCACAGCCTGCTGCCGGGCTGGTCGGCGGGGATCGCGTACGCCACCCTCGGCGTCGCCGCGCTGATCCCTGCCGCGGTCATGTCGATCGCGGCCGCGAACGCGTTCACCCGCTCGATCTACCGTCAGTACATCCGCCCCGGCGCCGCCCCCGCGGAGGAGGCCCGCGTGAGCCGCTGGGCGTCCCTGGTCGTGAAGTTCGGCGCGGTCGCGGTCATCCTGTTGCTGGACCCCGCGTACTCCGCGGAGCTGCAGCTCATCGGCGGCGCCGTCATCCTGCAGACGATCCCGGCGGTCATGTTCGGCCTGACCACGGCCTGGTTCCACCGCGCCGCCCTCATCGCCGGCCTGGTCACCGGCCTCGTCACGGCCGTCGTCATGCTTTACCAGATCCCTCAGCTCGGCCCCGGCGGCGTCGTGGTGAAGGCCCACTTCGGCGGCTCCAGCTGGTCCTTCGGCAACGGCATCATGGTGTACGTGGGCCTCATCGCCCTCCTCGCCAACCTCGTGGTCGCCGTGACCGGCACGGTGCTCCTCCGGCTCGCACGGGTGCCCGGGGGTGTCGACCAGACCCGCCCGGACGACTACACGGCCGACGTCGACGACCCGCTCGTGAAGCGCCTCGACGACCTGCTCGACGGGCTTCCCCGGCCTCAGGGCGGCGCTCACATCCGGCCGCTTGTGGTCCCGCCGCAACAGCAGCGGATCAACTCCATGCACCGCCGGTCCCGCTTCTGACGGCCCGCCTTTTCCGCCGATGCGCTGGTGGCGCCCAACGAAAGCGGGGTCAGCTCGCGTCATAGGCATGCAGGCCGATCAGCAACCCCGCCGGATCGACGATGTAACACCCGCTCCCGACCCCGGGCAGCGTGAACGGCTCCACCACGACCTGCCCGCCATGCTCCTCGACCAGCGCCGTCGCCGTGGCAAGCGCACCGACCCGGATCACCGGCACGGCCCGCGGCTGCCCGTCCTGCGAGGCCAGCAGCCCCGTGTCCACTCCGGGCGCGTCGCCGTGCGGAGCGACCAGATAGTCCGGCGCCGCGAACGGTGTCGGCTGCCAGCCGAACACCGCCGACATGAACGCATTCGTTGCGGCAGGGTCGGGGCTGTGCAGCTCCACATAGCTGACCGGCTGGGTCATCGGGGCTCCTTCTCAGGGTGCATGGCGGCGTGACGGGCGGTGAGGCCCGCGGTCCAGCGGTCGACGACGGTGAGCCGCTCCACCACCAGCTCGTGCCAGCGGTGCCGCCCCCGCACGGCGGTGTGGATCAGCCCGGCGTCCTGCAGGACCTTGATGTGCTGGGACACCGCGGGGCGGCTCATCGGCAGCAGCTCCGCGAGCTGACCGGTGGTCGCCGCGCCATAGGCCAGCCGCTGCAGCAGGGTCCGGCGGGTCGGATCGGCGATCGCCGCCAGCACGACGTCCAGGTCAACGTCCATCGGTAAGAAAAAACTTACGCGTCCGACCCGCCCAGCGCAACCCGCTTCGGCACGTGCCGGCGGTAGGCGCTGACGGTCGGGTCGCCGGTGAGCCAGAAGCGCCACGGCACGTCGTGGGCGCCGGTGACGCCGACGCGCGGGCCCACGGAAAAAGCACCGGGAGGAACGGCCGGCGGGCTGAGCAGTGGCGGGTCGCCGAGCAGGTACGTGCCGTAGAAGTCGCGGTCGATGGCGAGTGCCGCGCACAGGCGGGCCGGGCCGCGGGCCAGCTCCACGTCGGTGCGGGCGGCGGGGCGGCGGGCCCGCGCGACGGGCAGACCCTCGACGATCTCGCCGGCGCGCAGGAGGACCGCCGACGCGGTGCCCTCGACGCCGGTGACCACGTTGACGCAGTAGTACATGCCGTAGGTGAAGTAGACGTACGCGTACCCGGCGGGCCCGAACATGATGGCGTTGCGCGGGGTGCGGCCGCGGTGGGCGTGCGAGGCGGGGTCCTCGCCGGTGCCGGAGTACGCCTCGACCTCCGTGAGGCGGACGGTCACCCCGTTGGCGGTGAGCGTGCAGCCCAGCAGCGCCCGGGCGGCGTGGTCGACGGGGGTCGAGAGGTCCAGGGCCGTCATCCGGTGATCCGGCCGATCCGCAGGACGAGCGCGTCGACGGTCTCGTCGAACGGCGGCCACGGGAAGCCGGGCACGAACTGGCGCATCATGACCGCGCCGTGCATCGACGTCCAGAGACAGGTCGCGTCGGCGAACGGGTCGGTGCTGGCGGAGCGGCCGGCCGCGACGCAGGCACTCAGCCCCTCGACCAGCACCTCGAACGCCTGCAGGCGGCTGCGCCACCGCGGCGGCACGTCCTCCAGGCGCAGCGGCAGCTTCAGCTCCGGCCGGCCTTCGCGGAGCCGGTTGAACAGCACCCGGTACCGGGCCGGCTCGCGCATCGCGAAGTCGACGTAGGCGTGGCAGCCGGCCAGCAGCGCCTCGACCGGGTCGGTGTGCGAGTCGCCGGTGGTGTCGACGATCAACTGCCGGAGCCGTTCGAAGGCGATGTCCAGGACGGCCTCGACGATGGCGTCACGGTCGGCGAAGTGCGCGTAGATCGACGGGGCGGCGATGCCGGCCTCGCGCGCGACGGACCGCAGGGTGATCGCGGCCTCGTCGCCTTCGCGTTCGAGGATGCGCTCGGCCGCGGCGACGATCTCGTCACGCAGGAGGCCGCCCTCGCCCCTGCGGTTGCGAGTGCGGCCTCCCGAGGTGTTCATCGGTCCATCATGCCGGTTGGGGGACGAGCGCGGCGGCAGCGGGATCAGCGGCCGGTGCGGGAGCGGCCGGGCGGATGAACGCCACGGCCAGGGCCATCAGCACGGCGATCCCGGCGGCGACCAGCGCGCCGCGGTCCATCGCGGCGGTGAACGCGGCGTCGGCGGCGGACAGGACCCGGGACGCGTCGGCCGGTGGCATGGCGGCCGCGGCGGCGTGCGCGGCCGGCAGGTCCAGGTCGGGCAGGACGAGGGCGGGGTCGCCGCGGTACGCCGAGGAGACGACCGTGCCGAGGACCGCGATGCCGAGGACGCCGCCGAGCTCACGGATGACGCTGTTGAGCGCGCCGGCCATCGAGCTGTACTCGGCCGGGACGGAGCCGCTGATCTGCAGGCTGGCGGGGGCCATCATCATGCCCATGCCGAGGCCGATGACGCCGGTGCCGAACGCGACCTGCCAGAACGCGGTGTGCACGCCGGTGGTGGACAGCGACAGCAGGCCGACGACGGCGAGGGACAGGCCGAGGACCAGGGTCCAGCGCACCCCGAGCCGCTTGGACAGCAACGCCGAGGTCGCCGACGTGGTCGCCATCGCGACGGCGAACGGCATCGCGCCCAGCCCGGCGACGAGGGGGCTGTAGCCGTGCACCAGCTGCAGGTACTGCGACAGCTCGAACAGCGTGCCGAACAGGACGAAGAACACGACCGCCAGCGACAGCGCCGCGAGCGCGAAGGTGCGGTTGGCGAACAGGTCCAGGCGCACCAGCGGCGACGAGGCCCGCAGCTGCCAGATCACGAAGCCGACGGACAGCACCGCAGCCGCCGCGAGCTCGGCGAACCCGACGCCGGAGGTCCAGCCCCGCGACGGGGCCTGGATGACGAAGTCCACCAGCAGCCCGACGGCCGCCGTGGACAGGATCGCGCCGAGCACGTCGAGCCGGCCGGTGCGCACCCGGGGGACCGCCGGGACCAGGTAGAACACCGCCGCGAGGGCGAACGCGACGAGCGGCACGTTGATCCAGAAGGCGCTGCTCCACGAGTAGTGCTCCAGCAGCGCGCCGCCGGTGACGGGGCCGATGAGCACGCCGATGCCGGCCGCCGCCGACCAGGCCGCGAACGCCTTCGGCCGCTCCGCCGGGGTGAAGATCCTGGTGATGATCGCGAGGGTGGCCGGCATGACGAACGCGGCGCCGAGCCCCATCACCGCCCGCCACGCGATGAGCTGCTCCGGGGTGTCGGACAGGGCGGCGATCGCCGACCCGCCGCCGAAGACCGCGAGGCCGCCGATGAGGGCCCGCCGCGAGCCGAGCCGGGCGCCGAGGCTGCCGGCGAGGATCAGCGCCGAGGCGAAGACGAGCGTGTACGCGTCGGTGATCCACTGCAGGTCCGACGTGGTGGCGTGCAGCCCGTGCGCCAGGGACGGCAGGGCGGTGTTCAGCACGGAGTTGTCGAGGGTTACGGCGACGAGGGTGAGGCTGAGCACCGCGAGCGCGGCCCACCGGCGCGGATGTTCGGACATTGCAAGCACCCCTTACAGACGTTTGTTTACGCCCGTAAAGATAGCCACGTTAGCTAACGCATGTAAAGTTACTTGAGCGGAATCCATGACGTGTCGGTCGTCACCTCCGCCAGGACGTCCGGGATCGGCGCGACCCCGATCCCCGGACCCGACGGGACCGCCACATGTCCCGCTTCCAAGAGAAACGGCGGCGTGATGTCGCGGGCGTAGTACCGGTCCGACGCCGACGTGTCACCGGGCAGCGTGAACCCGGGCAGCGCGGCCAGGGTCACGTTCGCGGCCCGGCCCAGGCCGGTCTCCAGCATCCCGCCCGCCCACACCGCGACCCCGTTGGCGGCGCACACGTCGTGCACCCGCCGCGCCTCCAGGTAGCCGCCGACCCGGCCCGGCTTGATGTTGACGATCGAGCACGCGCCGAGCGCGATCGCGTCGGCCGCGGCGCGGGCGCTGACGATCGACTCGTCGAGGCAGATCGGCGTGCGGATCAGCCGCGCGAGAGCCGCGTGCCCGCGTACGTCGTCCTCGGGCAGCGGCTGCTCGATGAGCAGCAGGTCGAACGGGTCCAGCCGGGCCAGCTGCCGCGCGTCGCCCAGGGTGTACGCGGTGTTGGCGTCGACCTGCAGCAGCACCGCGTCGCCGAACCGCTCCCGGACGGCCCGGACCGGCTCGACGTCCCAGCCGGGCTCGATCTTGAGCTTGATCCGCAGGTACCCCGCGTCGAGGTAGCCGGCGACGGCGTCCAGCAGTGCCGGGATCGAGTCCATGATGCCGACCGACACCCCGGCCGGGACCCGGTCGCGGACCGCGCCGAGGAACCCGCCGAGCGGCAGGCCGGCCGCCCGCAGCACCGCGTCGAGCACCGCCGTCTGCACCGCGGCCTTCGCCATCGGATGGCCCTTGAACGGCTCCAGCCGGGTCTCCACGGCCCAGGCGTCCAGGTCGGCCCCGGCGAGGGCCGGCGCGAAGAAGCGGCGGATCACCTCGGCCGCGCCGTCGACGTGCTCCGAGGAGTACAGCGGCGCACTCATCGCCACGCACTCGCCCCAGCCCTCGGCGTCGGCGCCGACCGCCCGCACGAGCAGCACGTCCCGCTCCCGTTCGGTCCCGAACGAAGTGCGGAACGGCGCGACGAGTGGCATCGCGATCCGCCGCAGCTCCAAGCCGTCCAGCCGCATCTACGTCTCCTTGGTGAGCAGGTAGAACCCGTCGCGGGAGACACCCGCGACCCGCCAGCCGGCGGCGAGGCGCCCGGCCATGGCCTCGCGCACCGCGAGCCGCCACGCCGTCGCCGCGGCCGGGTCGTGCCGCCGCAGGTCCTCGACGTCGGTCGGCACCGCCACCAGCAACCGCGTCCCCGGTACGTCCGGCACGTCGGCCGGAGCGCCGTTCGCGGCCCGGTCCAGGAGCTTCGCCGTACCGGCGGCATCGATGCCGGCATGTCTGCCGTGCGCGGCGGCGACGGCCTCGGGAGCGTCGAGCCGCCACACGACCAGCAGCCGGTCGCTGAGGTCGCCGCTGTTGATGCCGTCGTCCAGCGCGCCGTAGAACTCCGGCAGGTAGCGCTCCGCCCGGGCGCCGAGCTTGCACAGGTTGAAGTACGCGTTGCGCAGCACGAGCGGGTCGTAGGTCCAGTGCACCTCCGGCACGCCCCGGGCCAGGGTCCAGGCCCGCTGGTGCTGCTTGAGCGCGAACCCGACGCCCTTGCCGAGGCCGCCGGGCTCGACCCCGGCGACGAACGAGTGCAGGTGCGGCGTGCCGTCATCGTCCCGGCCGAAGAAGCCGACGGCCGCCCCGATGAGCCGTTCGCCGCGGTACGCCCCGGCGACGTAGTTGCCCGAGTGCGCGTAGGTCCGCAGCAGGCTCGGCGCCGCGATCTCCGCCGGGTGGCCGGCCCGCCACACCCGCTGCAGCAGCAGCGACGTGTCCTCGAACGCCGCCCCGCCGATCTCGGCGACCTCGACCCCGGCCCGCTCCCCCGCCGCGCGGGCGCCCGCCCACGCGTCCGCGAGCAGGGCATCCGGGGTCCCGCTCACGGCTCGCGGCCGATCGCGTCGACGAGACCCGCGACGAGCGCGGCCCGCTCCGGCATGCCCGCCAGGTCGGCCCACTCCCCCTCGGCGTGGGCGTTGCCGCCGACGACGCCGAGCCCGTCGAGGGTCGGCACGCCGATCCCGGCGGTGAGGTTGCCGTCGGAGCCGCCGCCGACCGCCTCGCCGTCCACCGGCGGCAGGCCCAGCGTCGCGGCGAGCCGCCCGGCCAGGGCGAACAGCGCCGCCGACGCCGACTCGGGCATCGCCGGCCGGGCCGGGCCGAGCTCCACCCGCACGTCGGCGCCGGGCAGCACCGGCCGCAGGTCGCGCAGCGCCGCGTCGACCCGGGCCAGCTCCGCCGGGTCGAAGGACCGCGCGTCGATGCTGAGCCGCGCGGTCGCCGGCACGGTGTTGCTGGTCGTGCCGGCGCTCGAGTCGGTCGGGATGACGGTCGTGCCGGGCGGGGCGCCGAGCGCCGCGATCCGCAGCACCTGGTGCGCCAGCTCGATCCCGGCGTTGATGCCGAGGTGCGGGGCGACCCCGGCGTGCGACGCCCGCCCGGTGACGCGCAGCGTGTAGTGCGCGATGCCCTTCCGGGCGATCTTCAGCCGCCCCTCGGCGCTGCCCTCCAGGATCAGCGCGCCGGCCGCGCCCGTGGCGGTGTCCTCGATGAGCGCCTGCGACGTCGGCGAGCCGATCTCCTCGTCGGAGTTGCACACCACGGCGACCCCGTCGAGGTCCGAGACCGCCGCGAGGGCGGCGAGGGCGTGGAACAGCACGACGAGGCCACCCTTCATGTCGACCACGCCGGGGCCGGTGCAGCGGTCGCCGTCGACGGTGAACGGCCACCGGGCCAGGGTGCCCACCGGCCACACCGTGTCGAAGTGCCCGATCAGCACGACCCGGGCCGGCCCGCTGCCGAAGCGCCACCGCAGGTGCGGCCGGTCGGCGACGACGACCCGCTCCGGCGCCAGCCCGGTGCACCGCCGGCCCAGCTCGGCGACGACGTCGGCGCACCTGGCCAGGGCGTCGAGGTCGGCCGACGGCGACTCGACGGCGACGAGCCCGGCAAGGTCCTCACGCATGACGGGCGCGGCGGCCCGGAGTTTCTCCAACGCGCTCATCGGTCCAACCTATCCGGATCTTCCGCCGGCGTCGCTCGCTGCGGCCGCCGATGCACGACCGCCGATGCGCATGGATGGTTGCGTCGTCAAAAGTCGGACTCCCGGCCGCGCCAGGGCCCGCGCGTCGATAGATTCGAACCAATCAACCGTTGGGGGGCGGCGGGATTGCGGGTGAGGCTTCTCGGTCCGATCGACGTGGTGGTCGACGGCGCCGCACGGCCCGTGCGAGGGCAGCGGCGCAAGGCGGTCCTCGCGGTCCTCGGCCTGCACCCGGGCGAGGTCGTCAGCACCGGCCGGCTCGTCGACCTGGTGTGGGGCGACGCCGCCCCGCCGAACGCCGTCAACGCGCTGCAGAGCCACGTGTCCTACCTGCGGCGTACCCTCGACGACAAGGCCGCCATCACCTCCCGCCCGCCCGGCTACCTGCTCGACGCCGGCGGTGACGGCACCGACGTCGCGGTCGCCGAGCGGCTCATCGCCGCCGGCCTGCACGGCGCCGGCAGCGCCGACCTGGCCACCCGCGCCCGGCACCTGCAGGCCGCCCTCGAGCTGTGGCGGGGCACGCCCCTGGCGGACACCGGCGGGCTGCCGTGGCTCGACGAGCAGGCGGAGCGCCTCGGCCAGCTGTGGCTGCGCGGCAAGCGCGCCCTCCTCGACGCCCGGCTCGGCCTCGGGCAGCACGCGCACCTGCTGCCCGACCTGGAGCGGCTGACCCGCGAGCACCCGTTCGACGAGCAGCTGCACGGGCAGCTCATCCTCACGCTGTACCGGCTGGGCCGCCAGGCCGACGCCCTCGCCGCGTTCCGGCGGCTGCGCCGCACCCTGGACGACGACCTCGGCATCGAACCGGGTGCGGCGCTGCGGGACCTGGAGTCCGCGATCCTGCGCCAGGACCCGGACCTCGACGCCCCCGAACCCTGGCCCGGGCCCGCGGCCGAGGTCGTCACCGTCGCCGCGCCCCGCGACGCCGCGCCCGCGCAGCTGCCCCTCGCGGTGCGCACGTTCGCCGGCCGGGCCGGCGAACTCGCCGGGCTCGACAAGCTGCTGACCGACGACCGCGAGGCCGCGGTCGCCGTCGTCACCGGCACCGCCGGCGTCGGTAAGTCCGCGCTGGTCGTGCACTGGGCGCACCGCGCCGCCGAGCAGTTCCCCGACGGGCAGCTGTATGTCAACCTGCGCGGCTTCGACCCCGGCGGCCGCCCCGTCGACCCGGCCGACGCGGTCCGCGGTTTCCTCGACGCGTTCGGCGTCGCCGCCGACCGCATCCCCGCCGACCTCGCCGCGCAGGCCGCCCTGCTGCGCAGCCTCCTGTCCGGCCGGCGGGTCCTCATCGTGCTCGACAACGCCCGCGACGCCGCGCAGGTCCGCCCGCTGCTGCCCGGCACCCCCGGCTGCCTCGCCGTCGTCACCAGCCGCGACGCGCTCACCTCCCTCGTCGTGCTCGAGGGCGCCCTGCCCGTCGCCGTCGGGCTGCTCAGCGACGGCGAGGGCGTCGACCTGCTGGCCCGCCGCCTCGGCGCGGCCCGCGTGGCCGCCGAACCCGCCGCGGTCGCCGAGATCGTGACCCGCTGCGCGCGGCTGCCGCTCGCCCTCGCCGTCGTCGCCGGCCGGGCCGCGACCCGCCCCGACCTGCCGCTGGCGGACCTCGCCGCGTCGCTGCGCGCCGCCGGCACCCTGGACGCGATCGCCGGCGACGACCCGGTCTGCGACCCGCGGGCGGTGTTCTCCTGGTCCTACCGGGCGCTGCGGCCGGCCGCCGCGGAGCTGCTGCGCCGCTGCAGCCTCGCCCCCGGCCCCGACCTCGGCACCGACGCGATCGCCAGCCTCGCCGGCGTGCCCGTCGCCGCGGCCCGGGCGCCGCTCGGCGAGCTGGTGCGGGCCAACCTCGTCGCCGAGCACACCCCCGGCCGGGACGGGCTGCACGACCTGCTGCGCGCGTACGCCGCCGAGCAGGCCGCCGTCCACGACGCCGCACCCGGCTACCGGCTCGCCGTGCACCGGCTGCTCGATCACTACCTGCACACCGCCGACGCCGCGGCGCGGCTGCTCGACCCGACCCTCGCCGCCGAGCCGCTCGGCGACCCGCAACCCGGCACCGTCCTGCCCCGCCACGGCGACCGCGACGAGGCCCTCGCCTGGTTCGACGCCGAACGCCGCCCGCTGCTCGCCGCCGTGCACCTGGCCGCCGAGGCGGGCCTCGACGCGCACACGTGGCGGCTCGCCGCCGCGACGACCACGTATCTCGACCGGCGCGGCCAGTGGCACGACCTCGCCGCCACCCAGGAGGCCGCGCTGCGCGCCCAGCGGCGCGCCGGCAACCAGGCCGGCCTCGGCGACGCCGCGTGCGCGCTCGGCCAGACCTACGCCCGCATCGGCCGCTACGAGGACGCCGAACACCACCTCGGCGCCGCCATGTGGGTCTACGAGCAGTTCGGCGACGCGGCCGGCCTGGCCCGCGCCAGCTACCACCTCGGCTGGCTCGCGCACGCCCTGCACCGCTACCAGGAGGCGCTGACCCTCACCGGGCAGGCGCTGCGCCTCTTCGACCGGCTCGGCGACCGGCTCTGGCGGGCCCGCGCCCTCAACGCCACCGGCTGGATCCACGGCCGGCTCGGCCAGCACCGCCATGCCCTGCACCGCTGCCGCGAGGCCCTCACCGAGACGATCGAGCTCGGCGACCGGCACGGCGAGGCCGGCACCTGGGACGCCGTCGGCCACACCCACCACCACCTCGGCGACCCGCACCAGGCGATCGCCTGTTACGGCCACGCGCTGCGGGCATACCGGGAGCTCGGCGACCGCTCCGGCGAGGCGTGCGTCCTGGTCCACCTCGCCGACGCCCACGACGCCGCCGCCGACCCGGTCACCGCCGCCGAGCACCGCCGCCGGGGCCAGTCGATCCTCGCCACCCTCAGCCCGGCCCCGCCCGGCGTGTGACGGATCGGGCCCGGTCAGGCGGGCCGGGTCAGGCGGTGGCGCGGCGCAGGGCCGTCCAGGAGAGCAGGGTCAGCAGCACGACCACGATCGACGGCCAGCCGGCGAACAGCGACAGCGCGCTCTGGTCCACGAACCATTCGCCGACCGCGGGCCAGCGCCCGTACCGCGTGATCAGCCCGGCCGCGGCGCCCAGCACGACCACGACCCCGCAGATCGCGGCGAAGATGCCGTTGGTGCGCCAGCGCACGTACACGGTGCCCAGCGTGATCCCGATGAGGCTCATCAGCAGCATCGGCACGGCGTAGATCAGCAGCTGGGTCGGCACCCCGTACGTGTCGACGAACCCGAGGCCGAAGAACCGCAGCCGCAGCCCCCAGCCGCCGGTGGCGTCCTCCACGGCCTGCAGGACGACCAGCAGGACCGCATAGATCACGGTCTGGGCGAGGGTGAACAGGCCGAGCGCGGCGGCGAACTCGCGCCGGGTGACGCTCATGCCGAGGGCGAACGGGAACTGCTGGGCGACCGCGACGGCGCCGAAGGCGAGCCCGGTGATGTAGACGCTGGCGAGGCCGCCGGTGACGGGACGGTCGCCGATCTCGTCGCCCATGGAGCCGAAGACAAACAGGTTGACAGCGAAGGCGATGCCGAGGACCACCAGGGGCCACAGCAGCCCGTCGCGGCGGCCGACCGCCTGGAGGCGGGCGATGGCGATGACGCGGTTCATGACACGGCCTCCCGGGCGGTGATGCGGACGACGAGCTGCTGCAGCGAGACGGGCTCGAGCTGGACACCGGCCTCGCGGGCCCGGCCGGCGGAGACGGTGCCCCGCACGGTGGCGCGGGTCAGCGGGCCGAGGTGTTCGCGGTGCAGCTCGTCGGCGTTGACGGTGAGCAGGTCGACGGCCGACGCCGGGCCGGTGAGGGTGACGACCTGGCCGCGCAGCGCGTCGGCGGCCTCGTCGAGGACGAGCCGGCCGCGTTCGATGAGCAGCACGTGCTCGATGAGGTCGCTGACCTCGTCGATGAGGTGGGTGGAGAGCACGACGGTGCGCGGGAACTCGGCGTAGTCGGCGAGGAGCCGGTCGTAGAACAGCTGGCGGGCCGCGGCGTCGAGGCCGAGGTACGGCTCGTCGAAGAACGTCAGCGGCGCGCGGGAGGCGAGCCCGACGGTGACGCCGAGCGCGGACAGCATGCCGCGGGACAGCTTCTTCACCGACCGGCTCAGGGGCAGCTGGAAGTCGGCGACCAGCGAGCGGGCGAACGCCTCGTCCCACGCGGGGAACAGCAGCCGGCCGGCGAGCAGCACGTGCCGGACCCGGAACGTGTCGGGGTAGCGCTGGCTCTCCTTGACGAAACTGACCTGCTGGAGGACCTGCTCGTTCTCCACCGGGTCGGCGCCGAAGACGCGGACGCTGCCGCCGCTGGCGAACTGCTGGCCGGTGAGCAGCTGCATGAGGGTGGTCTTGCCGGCGCCGTTGCGGCCCAGCAGGCCGTAGATGCCGTTGCGGTGCAGCTCGAAGCTGACGCCGTCCAGCGCAGTCACCGATCCGTAGCGTTTCGACAGGTCCTGCACGGACACGACCGGGGTCATCGTTGCTCCTCGTAGCGGTCGATCATCGTCTTGAGCTCGGCCGGGTGGATGCCGAGTTTCGCGGCCTCGGCCAGCAGCGGCTGCAGGTACAGCTCGCTGAACTGGTCCTTGCGGCGCTGCCGCAGCTTGGCCTGCGCGCCGGGGGAGACGAACATGCCGATGCCTCGCTTCTTGTAGAGCACGCCGTCGTCGACGAGCTGGTTGACGCCCTTCGCCGCGGTGGCGGGGTTGATCCGGTGGAAGGCCGCGAGCTCGTTCGTCGACGGGACCTGCGCCTCCTCGGCCAGGGACCCGTCGATGATCGACGTCTCAATCTGCTCTGCGATCTGCAGGAAGATCGGCCGGCCGTCATCCATCAGCTTGGTTCGTCGGTTCATTACTCATGTAATGAACCATGCAACCCCGGGGCGCGGAAGTCAACGGGTAGCGTCGAAACGTGCAGAAGATGGCGTGGCTGGCCGTGCGCGAGCAGGATCCCGCGGCGGCGCTCGGGCTCACGGAGCTCGGCGAGGTCGACTGGCGCTCCGGCGTCGACCTGGCGTATTTCACCGACGACCGGGTGATCGTCACCCCGCCGGTCAACGGATGGATCCTGGTCCTGGGCATGGCGCTGCTGAAGGACCGGCCCGACGTGACCGGCCTGTCCGCGACCCTGGAGACCGAGGTGCAGTTCTTCTCGTCACACCGGGGGCTGCAGGTGTACCGGTGGCAGCGCGCCCGCGAAGGGGACCTGCTGCGCTCGTTCGCCTCGGAGGACGGCGAGATCGACGAGCTCGGCGAGCGCTCGGAGCTGGAGCGGTCCTTCGGCGACCTCGTCGACGACGGCGACGTCCACCGGGTCGCGGCGCAGTGGAGCGTCGACCCCGGCACGGTGAACGTGCCGGTCCGAGTGTTCAGCAGTAGGACATAAATAGAATCTTCCATGCGTCAATGTCTGTGCCGCAGGCTGTGACGCATGACTCGCCTGCTGCAGAAGCTCGCCCTCGCCCTGGTGCTCGTCGCCGGGCTGATCGCCGGCCCCGCCGTCGTGGCGCCCTCAACCGTCGACGCGGCCCACGCGTCGGTCTACTCCTCGTGCACCATCTCAGGCTGCGCCGCCGCGCGCACCGCCCGCTCCGGCTGGAGCAGCCTGGGCTTCCCGACCGCGCGCAACTGGTACAAGTGGCCCGCCGGCAAGTACAACTTCGCCGGCGGCCAGTACTACAACCGCGAGGCTCAGCTGCCCTCGGGCGCGACCTACTACGAGTACGACGTCGTCCCCCGCAACCAGGGCGCGGCCCGCGACGCGAAGCGCATCATCATCAACCGCAGCACGGGTGTGACCTGGTACTCCCCCGACCACTACGGAAACTTCTACCGGCTCTGACCCGACCGGCGCCCCGGGCTGTGGTCGGCCCGGGGCGGCACCGGCTCAGCTGCCGCCGCGCCGGCCGCGGCTGCGCCACGAGAACGGGCCGGGCAGGTCGTAACGGTGCGCCCTGGTCTTCGAGTTCCACGACCACTTGCCGATCTTCAACCCCCAGGAGGACAGGCCCTTCGGGGTGAAGTTCAGCACCAGTGGGCCGAAGCGCATCGCCTTGCGGAACAGGATCGGCACGGGTCCTCCTCGACGGTGGTGTGCCGTCCAGGATGACCTATGCGTGCCAGCGGCGGGGTTGAGGGGTCCGTCTACGTTGGACGCATGGCGCAACAGGTGAAGTACGACCGTAAAGAGCAGTACGACCAGATCGTGTCCGGGCTCCTGCCCGGCGAGACGATCATCGCCGTCTACGACGCGGTCGGCATCGGCACCGGGTTCATCGGCCTCACCGACCGTCGCGTGATCCTGCAGGACCGCTCGTTCGTCGGCAAGCGGCTCGCCCTCACGTCGATCCCCTACGCGAAGGTCACCGCGGTCTCCATCGTGAGCAACAAGTCGTGGGCCGGCAGCTTCTTCAGCAGCGGCAACATCGCGGTGCACGTCGGCACCCACACGTATGAGATCGAGGTCCGCGGGGTCGAGAAGACCCAGCACATCCACAACGTGATCCTGCACTACGCCGTCGGACACTGACCCTTTTCAGGGCGTCAGGACCAGCTTGCCGGTGGTGTGACCGAGCTCGCCGAACTCGTGGGCGGCCGCGGCCCGGTCCAAGGGGAAGACCCGGTCGACGTGGACCGTGAGCCGCCCGTCGAGGACCAGCGCGGCCAGGTGCTCCAGGCCGGCCCGGTCGGGCTCGGCGAGCAGGAACACCCCGCCGGCCTCGGTCACGGCGGCGGCGTCGACGCCGTTGAGGGCGATCAGCGCGCCCTCCGGCGCGAGGGTCGCCGCCAGCCGCGGGATCTGCCCGGCGACGGTGGCGACGGCCACGTCGACGTCCTTCACCGACGACAGGTCGTCGGTGCGGTGGTCGAGGACCTCGTCGGCGCCGAGGGACCGCACGAAGTCGTGCTTCGGTGCCGACGCGGTGCCGATGACGTACGCGCCGCGGGCCTTCGCGATCTGCACCGCGAGGTGCCCGACGCCGCCGGCCGCGGCCGGGATGAGCACCCGCTGACCTTCCAGGACCCCGGCGGTCTCGACGAGGACCTGCCAGGCGGTGAGCCCGGCCAGGGCCAGCCCACCGGCCTGCTCGTGGCTCAGGTTCAGCGGTTTGAGGGCGAACTGCCGGGCGGGTCCGGTGACGTACTCGGCGTAGGCGGCGGCCTCCCCGGGGAACCGCGGCATGCCGAACACCTCGTCGCCGACGGCGAACCGGGTCACGCCGGTGCCGGTCGCGGCGACGACCCCGGACAGCTCCCAGCCGACGGTGAACGGCGGGGTGCCCAGGACGCCGCCGCCGGCGCGGACCTTCCAGTCGACCGGGTTGACACCGGCGGCGCGCATCTCGACCAGGATCTCGGTCGGGCCGGGCGCGGGCACGTCGACCTCGACGACCCGCAGCACCGACGCGTCGCCGAGGACGTCCTGCGTCACCCGTCGCATCATTCGGACGGTAGCACCGGCTCCGCCGCCCAGGACCGCCAACGGTCGAGCTTGCCACCGGCGACGGCGAGCTGGTCGGCGACCGGGCCGGGACCCGTCGACCCCGGGGTCGTGCGCGCGGCGAGGGCACCCGGGACGGAGAACACCGACCGGACGTCCGGGGTCAGGTGCGGGCTGACGGCGTGCAGGTCCTCGTCGGAGACCTCGTCGAGGCCGACGTCGCGGGCCGCGGCGAGGACGACGAGCTTCCCGGTGATCTCGTGCGCGTCGCGGAACGCCACGCCCTGCCGGACCAGCCACTCGGCGACCTCGGTGGCGAGGGTGTAGCCGACCGGCGCCTGCTCGGCGAGCCGGTCGACGCGGACCGTCATCGTGGAGATCATGCCGGCGAGCGCCGGCAGGACCAGCTGGAGCGTGTCGACCGCGTCGAAGACGGGTTCCTTGTCCTCCTGCAGGTCCCGGTCGTAGGCCAGGGGCAGGCCCTTGAGCATCGCCAGGACGCCGGTGAGGTGGCCGATGAGCCGGCCGGACTTGCCGCGGGCGAGCTCCGCGATGTCGGGGTTCTTCTTCTGCGGCATGATCGACGACCCGGTCGCGAACGCGTCGTCGAGCTGCACCCAGCCGAACGCGGGGGTCGTCCACAGCACGACCTCCTCGCCGAGCCGCGACAGGTGCACGCCGGTGAGGGCCGCGATGAACAGGAACTCCGCGACGAAGTCCCGGTCGGAGACGGCGTCGATGGAGTTGGCGGCGGCGGAGGTGAAGCCGAGCTCCTTCGCCACCTGCGTCGGGTCCAGCGGCAGCGACGACCCGGCGAGGGCGCCGGCGCCGAGCGGGCTGACGGCGGAGCGCACGTCCCAGTCCCGCAGCCGGTCCAGGTCCCGCAGCAGCGCCTGCACGTGCGCGAGCAGCTGGTGGCCGAACGCGATCGGCTGCGCCGGCTGCAGGTGCGTGAACCCGGGCGCGGGCGTGTCGATGTGCCGGGCGGCCTGCTCGGTGAGGGCGTCGGCGAGCTCCACGATCCGGGCGGCGACCCCGCGGGCGTGGTCGCGCAGGTACAGCCGCAGGTCGGTGGCGACCTGGTCGTTGCGGGACCGGCCGGCGCGCAGCTTCCCGCCGAGCGCGCCGAGCCGCTCCAGCAGGCCCCGTTCGAGGGCGGTGTGCACGTCCTCGTCGTCGACCGTCGGGCGGAAGTCCCCGGCCGCGCACGCCGACTCGAGGTCGTCGAGCGCGGCGAGCATCCTGCCGAGCTCGTCGGCGTCGAGCAGCCCGGCCCGGGCCAGGACCCGCGCGTGCGCCCGCGACCCGGCCAGGTCGTACGGCGCGAGCCGCCAGTCGAACTGGACACTCACGGACAGCCGGGCGAGGGCCTCGGCCGGGCCGCCGGCGAAACGGCCGCCCCAGAGGCGGGTCGGGGACTCAGAAGACGAAGTTGCCACGCGACGATCCTTCCATAGTGCAAGATCGCGTCTATTTCGACGGGCCGTCGAGGGTCTGTTTCGGCTGGCCGTCAGGGGTCTGCTTCGGCTGGCCGTCGAGCGTCTGTTTCGACTGGCCGTCGAGCGCTTGTTTCGACTGGCCGTCGAGGTGCGCCCACTCGGTGAGTTTCGCCGCGAGGATCTCCCCGGCCGTCGGGCGGCCCTGCGGGTCGGGGGTCTCCCGGGCGACGACGAGGATGGTGTCGTCGCCGGCGATCGTGCCGACGATGTCCGGCAGGCCGCTGCGGTCGATCGCGCTCGCCAGGAACTGCGCGGCCCCCGGCGGGGTCCGCAGCACGACGAGGTTGCCGGAGCAGTCCACGCCGGTCAGCAGCTCCCGCAGCAGCCGGATCAGCCGGGTCGGCGCCTCCTCGGCGGGCCGCAACGCCCGCTCGCCGTCCTCCGGGATCAGGTACTCGCCGCGGACCTTGACCGCCCGCAGCTCCTCCAGGTCCCGCGACAACGTCGCCTGCGTGACCTGGATCCCGTCGCCGGACAGCAGCTCCGCGAGCTCGGTCTGCGACCGCACCGCCGACCCGCGGATCAGCGCCGCGATCCGGTCGTGCCTGGCCGCCTTGGAGACCGGGGTGCTCACGGCGTCACCTCCGCTGCGCTCCGGCGCCGCCGTGAGCCAGACCTGCAATGCTGGTGATCGGCTCCTCCGCTGCGCTCCGGACCGCTCACGACTGTTCCAGCAACCACGCAAGCAGTGCCTTCTGCGCGTGCAGGCGGTTCTCGGCCTCGTCCCAGATCGCGCTCTGCGGCCCGTCCATGACCTCGGAGGTGATCTCGTCGCCGCGATGGGCCGGCAGGCAGTGCAGCACGATCGCCTGGGGCCCGGCGACCGCCATGAGCGCGGCGTTGATCTGGTACGGCTGGAACGGCGTGATCCGGTCGAGCCCGTCGGACTCCTGACCCATCGACGTCCACGTGTCGGTGACGACGACGTCGGCGTCCTTGACCGCCTCGGCCGGGTCCGGGACCCAGTCGACGCTGCCCCGCCCGCGGGCGACGTCCATGACGGACGGGTCGGGTTCGAAGCCGGGCGGGCCGCTCAGCCGCACCCGCATGCCGGCGGTCACCCCCGCCAGGGCGTAGGAGTTGGCCATGTTGTTGGCGGTGTCGCCGAGGTACGTCAGCACCCGCCCCTGCGTCCCGCCCAGGCGCTCGCGGACGGTCAACAGGTCCGCGAGGAGCTGGCACGGATGGAAACCGTCGGTGAGCGCGTTGACGACCGGCACCGTCGCGTGCCGCGCCAGCGCGGCCACCCGCGCGTCCACATTGGACCGGATGACGATCGCCGAGACGTACCGGGACAGGACCTTCGCCGCGTCGCCGATGTCCTCGCCGCGGCCGAAGTGGGTGCTGAGCGCGTCGATGATGACGGGGGTGCCGCCGAGCTCGGCGATGCCGACCTCGAAGGAGACCCGGGTCCGCAGCGACTGCTTCTCGAAGATGACGGCGACGGCCTTCGGCCCGGCCAGGGGTTTGAACCCGTACCGGTCGGCCTTCATCGCCGCGGCCAGGTCGAGGACCTCGGCCTGGTCGGACGGCGACAGATCGTCGTCCCTGAGCAGATGACGGGGCGGGTGACCGGCCATCAGGCCCGCACCGCGTCCAGCGCCGGGCCGAGCGCGGCGACGAACGCGTCGGCCTGGCCGTCGGTGAGGATCAGCGGCGGGGCGATGCGCAGCACGTCCGGCTGCGCCGCCTGGGCCAGGAACCCGGCGTCGCGCAGCACGGCGGCAAGCGCACCCGCGGCCGGCCCGTTGAGCACGACCCCGAGGAGCAGGCCGGCGCCGCGGACCCCGCCCACCAGCGGGTGGTCGAGGGCTTCGACGCCGCGGCGGATCCGTTCGCTGAGCTGCTTCACGTGGTCCAGGAGCTGCTCGGACTCGATGGTGTCGAGCACCGCGAGGGCCGCGGCGCAGCAGACCGGGTTGCCGCCGAACGTCGATGCGTGCATGCCGGGGCCGAGCAGCGTCGCCGCGTCGTCGAAGGCGATCATCGCGCCGAGCGGCAGCCCGCCGCCGAGGCCCTTGGCGAGGGTGACGACGTCGGGGCGGACCCCTTCGGCCTGGTGGGCGAACCAGTACCCGGTCCGGCCGATCCCGGTCTGCACCTCGTCGAGGGCCAGGAGCGCGCCGTGCCGGGCGGTGATCTCCCGGGCGGCGGTGAGGTAGCCGGCGGGCGGGACGATGACCCCGGACTCGCCCTGGATCGGCTCCAGGAGCACCATCGCCGTGTCGTCGCCGACGGCGGCTTCGAGCGCGGCGACGTCACCGTACGGAATGTGCACGACCTCGCCCGGCAACGGCCGGAACGGGTCCTGCTTCGCCGGCTGCCCGGTGAGTGCGAGGGCACCCATCGTGCGGCCGTGGAACCCGGCCTGCGCGGCGACGATCTTCGTGCGCCCGGTCCGCCGGGACAGCTTGAACGCGGCCTCGTTCGCCTCGGCGCCGGAGTTGCCGAAGAACACCGCACCGGGGCGCCCGGCGAGGTCGAGGAGCCGCTCGGCAAGCGCGACGACCGGCGGCGACGCGTACAGGTTGGACACGTGCCCGAGCGTCGAGATCTGCGACGTGACCGCCGCGACGACCGCCGGGTGGGCGTGGCCGAGGAGGTTGACCGCGATCCCGCCGAGGAGGTCCACATAGGAGCGTCCGGCCTCGTCGACGACCACGGACCCGCTGCCGCTGACCAGTCCCAGCGACGGCGGCCCGTACGTGTTCATCACCGACGCCTCGAACCGCTGTACGAGCGTCATTCTGACACCACCATGGTCCCGAACCCCTCCGATGTGAAGACTTCCAGCAGCAGGGAGTGCGGCACGCGGCCGTCGACGACGTGCGCGGCCGGCACCCCGCCCTTGACGGCGCGCAGGCACGCCTCCATCTTCGGCACCATGCCCGACTCCAGTGTCGGCAGCAGGTCCGCGAGCTGGTCCGTGGTCAGCTGCGAGATCAATGAGTCCGGGTCCGGGTAGCGGGCGTACAGCCCCTCCACGTCGGTCAGGACGACGAGCTTGCGGGCCTTCAACGCGATCGCGAGGGCCCCGGCGGCGGTGTCGGCGTTGAGGTTGTGCAGGACCCCGTCGACGTCCGGCGCGACCGTCGACACGACCGGTATGCGCCCGGCGGCGATGAGGTCGGCGACGGCGGAGATGTTGACGTGCTCGACGTCGCCGACCTGGCCGATGTCGACCGGCGAACCGTCGATGATGGCGGGCCGGCGCACCGCGGTGAACAGCCCGGCGTCCTCACCGGACATGCCGACCGCGTGCGGGCCGTGCTCGTTGATGAGCCCCACCAGCTCCCGGCCGACCTGCCCGACGAGCACCATCCGGACCACGTCCGCGGTCTCCGCGGTGGTGACGCGCAGGCCACCCTTGAACTCGCTGGCGATGCCGAGCCGCTTGAGCATCGCCGAGATCTGCGGGCCGCCGCCGTGCACGACGACCGGTTTGATGCCGACGTGCCGCAGGAACACCATGTCGGCGGCGAACGCCCGCTTCAGCTCGTTGTCGAGCATGGCGTTGCCGCCGTACTTGATGACGATGGTCGAGCCGGAGAACCGTTCCAGCCACGGCAGCGCCTCGATGAGCGTGTTCGCCTTGCCCAGCGCGATCCCGAGGTTCCTGCCGTTCACGCCGCCCCCGCTTCGCTGTCCCGCGGACCGTTCACGAGCTGTACGCCGAGTTCTCGTGCACGTACCCCATCGACAGGTCGTTGGTCAGCACGGTCGCGGCGGCGTCGCCGGCGTGCAGGTCGACGGTGACGGTGACCGCGCGGGCGCTGAGGTCGACCTTCGTGCGGTCCTCCCCCGCGGCGCCGCCCTTGCAGATCCACACGCCGTTGATGGCGACGTCGACCTCGTCGGCCTCGAACGCGGCCTGGGTCGTGCCGATCGCGGCGAGGACCCGGCCCCAGTTGGGGTCGTTGCCGAAGAACGCGGTCTTCACCAGGTTGTTGCGGGCGATCGACCGGCCGACCTCGACCGCGTCGTCGTCGCTCGCCGCGCCGGTGACCTCGATCGCGATCTCCTTCGTCGCACCCTCGGCGTCGGCGATGAGCTGCTCGGCCAGGTCTTTGCAGACGGCGGTCACGGCCTCGGCCAGCTCGTCGGGGGTCGGCTGGATGCCGGCGGCGCCGCTGGCCATGAGCAGCACCGTGTCGTTGGTCGACATGCAACCGTCGGAGTCGATCCGGTCGAACGTGACCCGGGTCGCGCTCCTGAGCGCGGCGTCGAGCACGTCCGCGTCGGCGACCGCGTCGGTGGTCAGCACGACCAGCATCGTGGCGAGGCCCGGCGCGAGCATGCCGGCGCCCTTCGCCATCCCGCCGACGGTGAACCCTTGTCCACTGTGGACGGCGGTCTTCGGCACGGTGTCGGTGGTCATGATGGCGGACGCGGCGTTCGCCCCGCCGTCCCGGGCGAGCCCGCGGGCGGCCGCGTCGACCCCCGACAGCAGCTTCTTCAACGGCAGCCGCTCACCGATGAGCCCCGTGGAGCACACGGCGACGTCGCCCGCGCCGACCGGGAACCGCGACGCCCGCCCGGACAGCACGGCCGCGGTGTGCTCGGCGGTGGCGTGGGTGTCCTGGAAGCCGGCCGGTCCGGTGCACGCGTTGGCGCCGCCGGAGTTGAGGATGACGGCCCGCACGATGCCGGCGCGCAGCACCTGCTGGCTCCACAGCACCGGCGCGGCCTTGATCCGGTTACCGGTGAACACGGCCGCCGCGGTCCAGTCGGGCCCGTCGTTGACGACCAGCGCCACGTCGAGCGCACCCACGGTGGCTTTGATCCCGGCGGCGACGCCCGATGCCCGGAACCCTTTCGGAGCGGTGACTGTCATGGCGCGATCCCGTCAGCGGTGAGCCCGGCCGTCTCAGGCAGCCCGAGCATCAGGTTGGCATTCTGTACGGCCTGTCCCGCGGCACCCTTGACAAGGTTGTCGATCGCGGAGACGACGATGATCCGGCCGCTGTCGACGTCGACGGTCGCCTGCAGGTGCGCGGCGTTCGCCCCGAACGTCGACGCGGTGTGCGGCCACTGCCCCTCCGGCAGCACCTGCACGAACGGCTCGCCGTCGTACGCCTCGGCCAGGACCTCGCGGGGGTCTGCACCCGTGAGCGGCCGGGCCGTGACGGTGGCGAGGATGCCCCGGGGCATGGGCGCCAGCACCGGCGTCATCGACAGCGTCCTGGCACCCGACGCCTGCTTGATCTCCGGCACGTGCTGGTGCGCGCCCACCTTGTACGGCGACAGCGACCCCATCACCTCCGACCCGAGGAGGTGCACCTTCGCGGAGCGACCGGCGCCGGACGTGCCGGACGCGGCGACCACCACGACGTCCTCGGGGTCGGCGACCCCGGCGGCGATCAGCGGCGCGAGGGCCAGGATCACCGACACCGCATAACATCCGGTGTTGGCGACCCGGCTCGACGCGGTGATGCGCTCCCGCTGGCCGGGCAGCTCGGGCAGGCCATAGGTCCAGGTGCCGGCGTGCGGACCCGGGTAGTATCTGGTCCAGTCGGCCGCGGCGTTGAGCCGGAAGTCGGCGCCGATGTCGACGACCTTCACCGAGTCGGGCAGCTGCGCGGCGAGCGCCGCGGACTCCCCGTGCGGCAGGGCGAGGAACACCAGGTCGGCGTCGGCGAGGACACCCGGCTCGGTGGGCGCCAGCACCACGTCACGCAGCGAGCGCACGTGCGGGTGCACCGCGCCGATCCTCGATCCGGCCTGCGCGAACCCGGTGGCGACGGCCAGGTCGAGATGCGGATGCCCGGCGATCAGCCGGAGCAACTCCCCACCCGCATACCCGGACGCACCGGCGACAGCGACTCGTATTCCCATGCGTTGCACTGTATCTCTATGCATCGCCGTGTTTCAAGCACATTGCGGCGCGTATCACCCACCCCACTGAGTGTCCACCCACCACACCGAGCGACCCACCCGCAGCAGGTCACCTGCCTCACCCGGCTTTTGCACGTACGGAAGGCCAGGCACGACTTCATGGTGCCCGCTGGGGCACGCCAGGGCGCGGGGTACGCGGATACCTGACCGCACATGCAGAACGCCGAGCGGCAGCATCAGCGAGAAGCTGGCGGAAAAGTTCGGCGTCGAGCCCGACGTCAGGTGGTGCCCCACGTCGGGAGCGCTACTCGGGGTCGAGGACCCTGGCGAGCTGGGCGCGGTTGCGGACGTTGAGCCGGCGGTAGAGCCGGGTCAGGTTCGCCTCGACCGCCTTGATCGACAGGAACAGCGCGCGGGCGATCTCCCGGTTGGTGGCCCCGGCGCGGACCAGCTCCACGATCCGCCGCTCCGTCTCCGACAGCCCCGCCCCGCGACCGCCGTCGAGCCGGGCCAGGTCCGCCGCGGCGACCTCGCGCCACGGGTGGGCCTCGGCGGCCGCGAACCGGCGCACCGCCTCCGACAGCGCCGCCCGGGCCGCGCCGCGGCGGTGGGCGCGGCGCTCCAGGCCGCCGAGCGTGTAGTAGGCCCGCGCGACCTCGAGCGGATACGGGTGGTCCTGCCACTCCTCGATCGCCCGGTGCAGCGCCTCGGCGCCCTCGCGGGCCTCGCCGGTGGCGGCCGTGAGGACCGCCCGGGCCCGGGCCAGGCCGAGGAACACGATGGTGCGGTCCAGGTGCCGGGCGTGCTTGTGGACCTCGTCGAGGACCTCGGCGGCCTCGGCGCGGGCGCCGGCACCGACGAGCGCCTCGATGAAGTCGGCGTGCCACGGCAGGATGCCCGGGTCGAGCCGGCCGAGCCGCTGGTCGAGGGCGTACGCCTCGCGCATCGCCTCGGCCGCCGCCACCGGGTCGCCGCGCAGCACGTGCACGAGGCCCGAGGAGGCGTAGGCGAGCTTGATCCAGTCCTCGTCGCCGGCGGCGAGGCAGGCGGCGAGGCCGCGCTCCGCGTAGCCGGCGGCGGCGGTCGCGGTGCCGCCGCCGCTCTCGGCGAGCGCGGCGACGAGGTAGCCGGGGCCCGGGGTGGTCTCGACGTCGACGTAGAGCCGCACGCATTCGCGGCCCGCGGCGACCGCGTCGGCGCAGCGGCCGGCCCGCCAGTAGATGCCGGCCACGGACACCAGCACCGAGGCGAGGTCGCGGACCGTGCCGGCCCGTTCGACGGCGATGCGCAGCGCCTCGATGCGGCGGACCGCCTCGGCGGTCTCGCCCTTGAACAGCCGGCTCATCGCGGCGACCTGCCGGGCCGCGACGGTGGCCGGGGTCAGCGACAGCCCGCGGGCGAGCTTCCCGGCCCGCTCCAGGTACTCGTCGCCCTGGGTGCCGAGCAGGATGTTGCCCTTCCAGCTGAGCACCTCGACGAGCCGCTCCATGTCACCGCACAGCTCGGCGGCCTCCTCGGCGCGCTTGAGCTCGGCCAGGGCACCCTCGCCGTCGCCGTCGTAGTAGGCCTTGACCCCCTTGTACAGCCGGACGTGGGCGAGCAGGTCGGGGGTGTCGACGGCCTCGACGAACGCGGCGTCCAGCAGCGGCCCGGAGTTGGAGTGGTCCTCGCCGGACATCTCCACCAGCAGCAGCCGCGCGCCGATGCGGGTGCGCCGGTCCGCGGCGTCGCGCAGCGCCGAGGTCGCGTGCCGGCGGGCGTCGGCGGGCGAGCCCGCGGCGTACGCATACTGCGCGGCGCTCAGCCGGCGGACCGCGCCGACGCCGGGCGTGTCACGCGGGGTCCGTTCCGCGGCGAGCGCGGCGAGGTCGGCGGCCATCGCCGGGGCGCCGCGCAGCCGGGCCGCGGACGCCGCGTCGGCGAGGCACTCGGCGAGCGCCTCGTCGGGTTCGGGGCGGGCGGCGGCGAGGTGCCTGGCCCGGTCGACCGGGTCGGAGACGGTGTCGGCGAGCCGCTCGTGGGCCTCGCGACGGGCGGCGGCGGTCGCGTCGGCGTACACCATCTCGCGCAGCAGCGGGTGGCTGAAGCGGATCGCGCCGTCGGTGTCGACGTCCAGCACCGACGAGGCGAGCGCCGCGTCGAGGTGGTGCTCGGCGAGGCCGCACCGCTCCAGCAGCGCCAGGCTGGGCCGGGCGGCGGCGGCCACGACCAGCAGCACCGGCCAGTCAGGTGCAGGCAGCGCGGCAAGGCGCGCGGCCAGCAGCGAACGGAGCCGGTCCGGCACGGGCAGCGGGTCGGTGGTCGGGAACGGCGTGGCGCCCAGCGCCCGGCCGAGCTCGACGGCGTAGAGCGGGTTGCCGGCGCTGGCCTCGTAGATGCGGTGCAGGTGCGCCCGGCCGGCCTCAGCGCCGAAGCGGGCCCGCAGCAGGTCCGCCACGTCGCTCTCCGGCAGCGGCGGCACGGGCAGGGTCGTGCCCGGCGGCGGGCACAGGTCGAGGCGCGTCGCCGGGTCGCCGTCGGGGACGCGTTCGGCGGCGAGGATGCGCACCGGGGCCTCGCCGAGCCGGCGGGCGACGAACCGCAGCACCTCGGCGCTCGGCTCGTCGATCCACTGCACGTCGTCGAGGACGACGAGGACGGCGCGCTCCGCGGCGAGGGCGCGCAGCAACTCCAGGACGGCGAGGCGCACCGCGAGCTGGTCGTGCGGGGTCGCCGGCAGGGCGCTGCGCAGCAGGGCACCGTCCAGGGCGGCGCGCAGGTGCGGCGGCAGGTGCTCGGCGACGTCGGGGGCACCGTCGAAGAGGTCGACGAGCGCGAGATAGGGCAGGTCGGCCTCGGCCTCGGCGGCCGCGGCGCGCAGCACCAGCGCGTCGGTCTCGGCGCCGGCGATCGCGTCGAGGATGGTGGACTTGCCGATCCCGGCCGGGCCGTAGAGCAGCACGCCACCGCCGCCCGTGAGCCGCTCGCGGGCCTGAGCCAGCAGATCAGCGCGGCCGAACGGCGCGGCCGGCCAGGTGCTCACCACCACTGTTCCACCACGACGCCGAGTCTCTCCCGAACGCCACCGCGCCGCAACGCCTGCCCAACGCCCGAGGACCTTCCGGCGACGCGATGTTGAACACCGTCAGCGGAGCCGGTCGCAGGGCAGGACCGCCTCCCAACCCAGGACCGGCCACTGTGCGATATGGACCGTCACCCTCCGCAAACGTGGCTCCGCTTGGCATTGCGCACGTGCCGCCGAGACGGTCCTGTCCCAGCGCGGCAGGCCGTCGGTGAAGCCACCCGGCCGCAGGTTCGCCGCGCACACCACGGCCACGAGTGTCGCCAACGCGACAAACGGGACGGCTCCGAAACGGCCTCCCAAAGCGTCGGCGGAGGCATCGACGGCGTCGCCGGTACCCCCACCGCCACCCGGAAGCGCAAGCGCTACGGCTGCCGCGATGTTGGGCAGGGTGATCAGCACCAGGTACCGCCCCTCGGGCGCGCCGTGCACCGCGAGCTGGAAGACGCCGGCGAGGAGGCCGAACCCGGCGAGGAGCGCCGCGAGCCGCCACTGCGGCCGGGTCCAGCGCAGCAGCGCGGCGGCGACGAGCGCGGCGGGGATGGCCAGGCCGAGCAGCACCAGGGCCCGGTGGCCCACGGGGTCGGTGACCGGCGGGGCGAGCCACGCGTCGCCGAGGAACGAGCGCGGCACCCCCCAGCGCAGGTACGTGCCGGCCACCGACACCGGGTCGAGGTCGGGCCGCTCCCCCACGTCGCGCCGCGAGCCGCCGGCGAGCAGCGGCGCCAGCTGCAGCACCGCACCGGGCAGCAGCGCGACAACCCGCCACACCGCGTCCCGGTCGCGGCGCCGGGCGAGGCGCAGCAGCGCGACGGGCACGAGCAGCAGCCCGAGGATCGAGTTGAGCACGGCCAGGGCGGGCAGCGCGACGGCGACGACCCGCAACCCGCGGTGCCGCGGCGTCCACAGCAGCATCCACAGTCCCGCGTACACGAGGGGGAACTGCACCTGGGCGAGGGCGTTCGGCACGTACCCCATCGGCACGGCCGCGCTCCCGCCGATGACGCAGGCCGCTGCGGTGCCGAGCCGGTCCCGGGCCGCGGCGCCGACGGCGAGTGCGAGCAGCGCGGTGAGCAGGGCGGCGGTCCCCGCGTTCAGCGCCGCCGCCCACGAGACGGGGAACAGGGCGATCACCGCGAAGCAGGCGCGGGCCACGGTGTGGAAGTACCCGTTGAACGGCGTGGCGAGGGGCTCGTACCAGGGCAGGGTGAGCGCGTCGGTGAGGAACTCCTGCCCGTCCTCGGCCCAGACGCTGTTGAGCCCGCCCCTGAAGAGGCCGACGGCGACGAACACCGGGAAGGTCCAGCGCAGCACGGTCACACCGGGTCAAACGAACGGGCGCCCCGCACCGAAGTGCGAGGCGCCCGTTGCAGGCGGTGGGCCTTACAGCTTGCCGTCCTTGACGGCCTGGGTCACCCACGGGATGACCTCGTCGAGCATCTCGTCGAGCGAGGTGTTCGCCTCGTAGCCGAGGACCTGCTTGGCCTTCGACACGTCCGGGACGCGCTTCTGCACGTCGTACTCGTACGGGTCGTCGGACACGACGCTGAACGGCACGTCGGCGCCCTTGATCTTCTTCCAGATCACCTCGGCCAGTTCGAGGACCGTGGTCGACTCGGCCGTGGAGATGTTGAAGTCCTGGTTGACCGCGTCCTCGTGCTCCATCGCGGCGATGATGCCCTTGGCCAGGTCACCGCCGTAGGTGTAGTGGCGGACCTGGTCGCCGGCGCCGAGGATGTGCAGCGGGTCCTGACCCTTGACGATCTTCTGCACCAGGTCGGGCACGACGTGCGACATCGCGAGCTTCACGTTGCCGGACAGCACCTCGACCTCGCCGAGCGCGCGGCCCTCGCCGACGCCGACGCAGTTGAACGGGCGCACGATCGTGTAGGGCAGCTTGTACTGGTCCCAGGCGGCCTTCGCGTAGTACTCGACGGCCAGCTTCTGGAAGCCGTACGACGACAGCGGCGGCGGCACGAGCCGCTCGTCGCCCTCCTTCGACGGCCAGTGCGTCGTCGACTCGAAGACCATCGACGACGACAGGTAGGTCATCTTCTTGAGGGTGCCGTCGCGGTGCGCCTTGATCGCCGCGTCGCACGAGGAGGCCATGATCCGCTCGTTGGTGGCGAGCAGGTCGTAGGCGTAGGCGTGGAAGTAGGAGATGCCACCGATCATCGCCGCGCCGGCGATGAAGTGGTCACAGCCGTCGAGCAGCTCGGTGACCAGGTCGACGTCACGCGCGTCGCCCTCGACGAACCGGTAGTCGGGGTGCGAGTCGTAGCTACGGGTGACCGGACCGTACTTCGAGTAGTTGTCCAGGCCGACCACCTGGTAGCCGCGGGACAGCAGCTCCTCGACGACGTATCCACCGATGAAGCCGGCCGAGCCGGTGACCAGGACCTTTGCCACTAACACTCCTTAGTTCTGAACAGCGTTGCTGGAAAAGTTGGCGCGTGCGGCCTGCGCGTCGTCCCGCGCCGCCGACGAAGCGGGCCGCTTCGCGACCTGCTCCATGGTGAGGCGGCGACCGAACGCGAACCGCCACCACTTCAGGTAGCTGGGCAGGAACCGGCCGACGTCGAACCGGGACTCGCCGAGCTGCCGGTCGAGCCAGATCGTCGGGATCTCCGCGACGGGCAGCCGCAGCCGCGCCGCCTTCGCGGTCAGCTCGATGCCGATCTCAAACCCGGTCTTGCTCTCGATGCCGACCTGCCGGACGAACGTCGTCGAATACGCCTTGAAACTGTTGGTCGCGTCGCGGGTGCCGACCCGGGCGAACATGTGCAGGGTCCGCCCCGCGCCGCGGGACAGCGCCCGCTTGAACCGGGGACCGCCGACCTGCTGGCCGCCGGGCATGTACCGCGACGCCGCCGCCACGACCACGCCACGCTCGACGAGCCGGGCGAGGTCCTCGATCTGGCGCGGGTCGTCGGAGCCGTCGGCCATGGTGACCACGGCGACCGGGGCCTGCGCCACGTCGATGCCGAAGCGGATCGCGTTGGCCGGGCCGCGACCGTAGGTGTTGAGCACGGTGCGGACCCGCGGGTCGCGGGCCGCGACGGTGTGCGCGAAGGGCACCGTGGTGTCCTCCGGCATGTCGTGTACGACGAGCACCTCGGCCGGCATCAGCACGGCCCGCAGGATCCGCTCGAGGCAGGGCACGATCGCCTCGCCCTCGTTGTACACGGGAATGACCACAGAAACCTGCGGCAAGAGGGTCACTTCGTCGCCTCCGCTGCGCTCCGTCGCCGGCGTGACCTGAGCCTGCTATTCCGATGACCGGTCTCTCCGCTGCGCTCCGGACCGGTCATACACGAACCCCCTTGTTGGTGACGCCCCACATGTCCGCGACCGGGATGTCGGTCTGCAGGTCACGGTACTCGGGGTGAGGTGCGGCCACGATCAGCAGGTCGGCCTTCTGCAGCACCTCGTCGAGGGGGACGAACCGGTCGTCCTTGACGTACGGGTCGGTGCAGAGCGTCTCCTTGGCCTTCAGCATGACGACCTTGCGCAGCTTGTAGGCCAGGGACTCGCGGATGTCGTCGCTGCCGCCCTTGAACGCCATGCCCAGGATGCCGACCGTCATCTCCGACAGGTCGAAGCGTTCCTGCAGCTTCGACACCACGTAGAGCGGCAGGCCCTCGTTGATCAGCATGGCGCTGTGGCCGAGGACGAACGTGTTGTTGGTGAACGCCGCCAGCTGCATCGTGTCCTTGAGCAGGCACGGGCCCGCCGCGAACCCGGCGCCCGGCATGTCGGACGCGCGCGGGTACTGGAAGCGGATGGCGTGCCGGATCCGCTCGAAGTCCAGGCCGAAGTCGTTGGACATCATCCAGAACTGGTTGGCGGCGGCGAACTTGATGTACCGCCAGGTGTTGGTAAACAGCTTCGCGAGCTCGGCCTCTTCGGGCTCCAGGCGCACGATCTGGTTGGCGAGGTTGCGGAACAGCTTCTCCGCCCGCTCCGCCGCCTCCGGGTTGCGGGCGGCGACGATCTGCGGCAGCTCGAACAGCTCCGTCATCGCCTTGCCCTCGGCGATGCGCTCCGGGCAGAACGCGACGTCGGCCTTGACGCCGAGCCGCTTGATCAGCTTCTCGGTGAGGGCGGTGACGCCGGGGTGGACGGTGCTGCGCAGCACGATGAGCTGCCCGTCACGGAGGAACTCCGCGCAGCGCTCGATCGCCGCGGGGACCGCGCCGATGTTCGGGTTGAGGTGTTCGTCGACGGGCGTGCCGACGATCACGACGAGGTGTTCGGCCGACGCGACGCTTGCCGGGTCGGTGCTCGCGGTGAGCCTGCCGTCCTTGACGGCGCTGGCGAGCGGCTCGGCCGCGCCCTCCTCGTCGAACGGCAGCCTGCCTTCGTTCACCACAGCGACCGCGGCCGCGTTGATGTCGTACAGGGTGACCTGCAGACCCCGGGAGGCCATGGCGATGCCGAGCGGCAATCCGACCCGGCCGCAACCCCCGATGATCACGACGTCGGTCGTGAAGCCTGCCGATGCACTATCGTCTGACACGCGCTGCCCCTCCAGGAGAGCCGAGATCGAAGCCGGCGCTTGGCGCGGGCCGAACCCTCGGGATGACCTCACGCCACGTGACAGGACGGAGGACGGCTCGGCGCCGTGACGGTACCACTTCGGTGGGTCTGGTTCTTGACCCGCTTAGGGTGAAGCGTCCCTGCCCACACAGTACGGGCCTGGGAAAATGGCGCTCGGTCCGATATCTGACGGTGCCCGCGACACCCGGCACCAGGGGCGTGACTGTCCGTTCGGGCGGCCGCATCTGTCCGATGCGGCCGCCCTCGTTCGGCTGTGCGGATTACGCCCCGCGCAGGGTCGCGCCGAACCGGCCGGCGGCGACGGCGACCGCCGCGTCACGGGCGGCGAGGGCCTCCTCGCCGGTGAGCGTGCGGTCCGCGGCGCGGAACGTCAGCTTGTAGGCCAGGGACTTGCGGCCCTCGCCGAGCTGCGCGCCTTCGTACACGTCGAAGAGCCGCACCGACTCCAGCAGTGCACCGGCGCCCTCGGTGAGCGCGGACTCGACGTCGCCGGCCGGGGTGGCGGCGTCCACGACGATCGCCACGTCCAGCAGCGCCGTCGGGAAGCCCGACAGCCGCGGCGCGGTCGAGACGTCCGGGATCGGCAGCGCGTCGAGGTCGAACTCCATCGCCACGGTGCGCCGCGGCAGGTCGAGGTCGGCGCAGACCGCCGGGTGCAGCTCGCCGGCGTGCCCGACGACGGTGTCGCCGACGAGCAGCGCCGCGCAGCGGCCCGGGTGCCACGGCGCGACCGCGTCGGGGCCGGTCGCGGCGCGGACGGTGAGCGTCACCCCGGCCGCCTCGGCGGCGACCCGGGCGGCGTCGACCGCGTCGGCCCAGTCGGCCGGGCGGCCCGCGCCCCACCAGCCGGCCGGGTCGGCGTCGCCGGCGATGACGGCGGCGACGTGCCACGGCTGGTGCGGCAGCAGCGCCTCCGCGGCCCGCAGCTCCTCGGCCGGCGGCGGGCCGTCGACGCCGGCGGTCGGCGCGACCTGGACCGGCCCGCCGGGCAGGAAGACGGTGCCGAGCTCGAACAGCGCCAGGTCCCGCAGGCCGCGGCCGAGGTTGCGGCGCAGCGCGCCGAGCAGCGGCGGCAGCAGCGTGGTGCGCATCCCCGGTTCCTCGTCCGACAGCGGGTTACGCAGCAGCACCATGTCCCGGCGCGGGTCACCGGCCGGGATGCGCAGCGCGTCGAGGGTGCCGGCGCCGACGAACGGGTAGCACAGCGTCTCGGTGAACCCGGCGTCGGCGAGGGCCCGCCCGACGGTCCGCCGGCGGCGCTGGGTGACGGACAGTCCGGCGCCGGGCGGCGCGATCGGCAGGACGCTGGGGATCCGGTCGTAGCCGTCCAGTCGCAGCACCTCCTCGACCAGGTCGGCCGGGTCGGTGAGGTCGGGCCGCCAGCTCGGCGGCGTCACCACGGCCCGGCCGGAGTCGACCTCGACGGAGGCGCCGATCATCGTCAGCACCTCGACGACCCGTTCGGTGCTGTAGTCGATCCCGGCGAGCTCCGACGGGCGCGTGACGGCCATCGTGATGGGCGCCGGCGGCACGACGGAGTAGACGTCGGTGACCCGCGGGTCGACGGTGCCGCCGCCGTGCTCGGCGAGCAGCGCCGCGGCCCGCGCGGCGGCGGCCGCGGTGATCTGCGGGTCGACGCCGCGTTCGTAGCGCTTGCCGGCCTCGCTGGGCAGCTTGTGCCGGCGGATGGTGCGGGCCACCGACAGCGGGTCCCAGTGCGCGGCCTCGAGGAGCACGTCGACGGTGCTCGCCGACACCTCGGTGGTGGTGCCGCCCATGACGGCGGCGAGGGACACGACGCCGGTGTCGTCGGCGATGACGATGTCCTGCGGGTCGAGGGCCCGCTTGACGCCGTCGAGCGTCGTCAGCGTCTCCCCCTTTGTGGCGCGCCGCACGACGAGGGGGCCGGTGAGCCGCTCCAGGTCCCAGGCGTGCATCGGCTGGCCGGTCTCGATCATCAGGTAGTTGGTGATGTCGACCGGCAGCGAGATCGAGCGGATCCCGGCGACGGCGAGGCGGGCCTTCATCCACTGCGGGGTCGGCGCGGCCGGGTCGACGCCGCGGACCGCGACGGCAGTGAACCGGTCGCAGGCGACGCTGTCGCGCACGTCGATGCGGTACGCGTCGGTGCCCCCGTTGCCGCTGTCCGAGATCGGCACGACCGCCGCGACCGGGTCGCGGTACGCGCCGCCGAGGGAGTGCGACAGCTCCCGGGCGATGCCGCGCACGGAGAAGCAGTAGCCCCGGTCCGGGGTCACGTTGATTTCGACCACGATGTCGTCGAGCCCGACGATCGGCCGCGCCTCGGCGCCCGGCGCAGCTGCATCGCTTCCATCGGGCCCAGGCGGCAGGACGATGATGCCGTCGTGCTCGTCGGAGACGCCGAGCTCCCGCGCGGAGCAGATCATGCCGTTGGAGATGTGCCCGTAGGTCTTGCGGGCGGCGATCGCGAACCCGCCCGGCAGGACCGCGCCGGGCAGCGCGACCACGACGAGGTCGCCCTCGGCGAAGTTGCGGGCGCCGCAGATGATCCCCTGCGGCTGGTCGCCGCCGACGTCGACGAGGCAGTACCGGATGGGCTTCTTCAGCCCCTGCAGCTCCTCGATCGACTCGACCCGGCCGACGACGAGGGGACCCTCGACGCTGGCCCCGGCGTCGGTCATCTCCTCGACCTCGAGGCCGACCTTGACGAGTGCCTTCTCCAGGCCGTCGGCGGTCAGGTCGTCCGGCAGGTCGACGTGCTCACGCAGCCATGACAGTGGTACGCGCATCTCAGGCCTCCCATCCGAACGCCCGCGCGTAGCGCACGTCGCCCTCAACCATGTCCCGCATGTCGGCGGCCGCGTTGCGGAACATCAGGGCCCGCTCGATGCCCATGCCGAACGCGAACCCGGAGTACTCGTCGGGGTCGATGCCGCAGGCGCGCAGCACCCGTGGGTTGACCATGCCGCAGCCGCCCCACTCGACCCAGCGGGCGCCGTCGCGGTGGTGCGGGAACCACATGTCGATCTCGGCGCCCGGCTCGACGAACGGGAAGTACGACGGCCGCAGCCGGGTCTCCGTGCCGGGGCCGAACAGGCCCTTGACGAAGTGGTCGAGGGTGCCCTTGAGGTGCGCCATCGTGATGCCCTTGTCGATCACGAGACCCTCGACCTGGTGGAACACCGGGGTGTGGGTCGCGTCGAGTTCGTCGGTGCGGTACACCCGGCCGGGGCACACGATGTAGATCGGCGGCTTGCGCGTGAGCATCGTGCGGGCCTGCACCGGTGAGGTGTGGGTGCGCAGCACGATCCGCGAGTCGTTGTCCCGGTCCGGGCCGCCGTCGGCGCCGGTGGCGGCGACGAAGAACGTGTCCATCATGGAGCGTGCCGGGTGGTCCGGGTGCATGTTGAGGGCGTCGAAGTTGTACCACTCCCACTCGGCCTCGGGGCCTTCGGCGATCTCGTAGCCCATGCCGACGAACAGGTCACCGACCCGCTCCATGATCGTGGTCAGCGGGTGCTGGGCGCCGCGCGGCCGGCGGCTGGTCGGGAGGGTCACGTCGACCGTCTCCTCGACCAGCACCCGCTCCTCGCGTTCCGCGGTCAGCGCGGCGAGCCGGGCGTCGAACGCCGCCTGCACCGCGACCCGGGCCTCGTTGACGCGCTTGCCGGCGTCGGCCTTCGCAGCCGGGGGCAGCGAGCCGATCTCGCGCCGGGCGAGGGAGATGGGGGCGCGGTCGCCGAGGTGCTGCGACTTGAGCGCCGCGAGGGCGTCGAGGTCGCTCGCGCCGGCGAACGCCTTGTCAGCGGTGGCGACGGCGTCGTCCAGGGCGTCCTGGGCGAGCAGCATGGCCTGCTTCGGGTCGTACGGATCATTGCGGTAGGTCATCGGACTCTTCCCACGCGAGATTTGGCCTCGGACAGTGTAGAGAAGGGCGCCCGCCGGCCGTGGGAAGGTGTCAGGAGGTGCGACGTCCTGTCCGCCCACCGTCACCGGCGGGCCGCATAAACAGGTCCGTGCTCACATCGACTCCTTCAACGCTTTCGCCGAAGCGTACAGGCAGACCGCGGCGGCCGCAGCCAGGTTCAGGCTCTCCGCGCCGCCCAGGATCGGCACGCGCACGCGGGCGTCGGCGGCGGTTTTCAGCGCGTCGGACAGGCCGTGGGCCTCGGATCCGAACAGCCACGCGGTCGGCCTGCCCAGGTCGGACATTTCGAATAAGTCCGATTCACCGTACCCATCCGCGGCGAGTACCTGGAGCCCGGCCTCCCGCAGCGCGGCGACCGTGGCCTCGCTGGAGCGGGCACGGACCACGTCGACGTGGAACAGGCTGCCGGCCGAGGAGCGCACGGCCTTGCCGTTGTACGGGTCGACGCTGTCGCCGGCGAACACCACGGCGGTCGCGCCGGCGGCGTCGGCGGTGCGCAGGACCGTGCCGGCGTTGCCGGGGTCGCGGATGTCGGCGCAGACGGCGATCAGCCGTGGCGCCTTGCGCAGCGCGTCGGCGAGGGGGACGTCCCGCTGGACGCAGACGGCCACCAGGCCCTGCGGCTGGACGGTCTCGGTGAGCGCGGCGAGGGCGTCGTCGTCGACCTCGCTGACCCGCGCCGCGGACCGCAGCAGGTCGGCGTGGCGGGTGAGGGCGTCGGCGGTGCAGAACACCTCGACGACCGCGCCGGCGGCCAGGGCCTCGCGGACGGCCTGGGGGCCCTCGGCGAGGAAGCGGCCGGTCTCGTCGCGGTCGCGGCGGCGCTGCAGGCGCCGGGCAGCAACAACCCGGGGGGTCCGCGTGGTGAAGACCGCCCCGGGTTGCCGGATCACGTCAGGCTGCGGCAACGGCCGTCTTCGCCACCTGGACCAGGCCGCTGAACGCCTTCGCGTCGCTGACCGCCAGCTCGGCGAGGATCTTGCGGTCGACCTCGACACCGGCCAGGCGCAGGCCCTGGATCAGCCGGTTGTAGGTGAGGCCGTTCGCGCGGGCGGCGGCGTTGATACGGGTGATCCACAGCTGGCGGAAGTCACCCTTGCGGTCGCGCCGGTCCCGGTAGGCGTACTGCATCGAGTGCAGCACCTGCTCCTTGGCCTTGCGGTACAGCCGCGAGCGCTGCCCGCGGTAGCCGCTGGCGGTCTCCAGGACGGTGCGGCGCTTCTTCTGGGCATTCACTGCCCGCTTCACGCGTGCCACGGTTCGTTACTCCTCATGCGAGACCGGCCCGAGACGTGAGGGCCGGTCGGAAAAGTCCAGGAAAGGGGGGCGTTGAGGCCGCGTGTTACAGGCCGAGCATCTTCTTGACGCGCCGGGTCTCGGTCTTGGCGAGCTCGACGGTGCCGCTGAGCCGGCGGGTCCGCTTGCTGGGCTTGACCTCGAGCAGGTGGCGCTTGCCGGCCGGCTCGGCGAGGATCTTGCCGCGACCGGTGATCTTGACGCGCTTCTTCATCCCCGAGTGCGGTTTGAACTTCGGCATGGCTGATGTTGCCCTTCCATGTGCGGCACGCCAGAGCCGGCACCCTCCCCGACGGATCGGTTGGAGGGTGCCGTGGCGCACCGGCGCACAGGCCGGAACGCCGCTGTGCGGGTCCCGCCCGCACGACGCGGTCGTTGTGGTTGGTGCCGTTGAGCTGATCGTGGTGCTGGGTGGTGCGTTATCCCTGGTCGGCGGTGACGACCTCGGGCAGGATGGTTGTTTCGCCCTCCGGCGAGACGCTGTCCTCGGCTCCCTCGGTGCGGCCCTCGCGGGACGCGGTCGCCGCGGCCTTCACGTTGCGGTGCGGCGCGAGAACCATGATCATGTTGCGGCCATCCTGCTTCGCGGAGGCCTCGACGAAGCCCAGCTCCGAGATCTCCTCCGAGAGCTTGCGCAGCAGCCTGAACCCCAGCTCCGGGCGGCTCTGCTCGCGGCCTCGGAACATGATCGTTACCTTGACCTTGTCGCCCGCCTTCAGGAACCGCATGACGTGACCCTTTTTGGTCTCGTAGTCGTGCGGATCGATCTTCGGGCGGAGCTTCATCTCCTTGATGACGGTCTGCTGCTGGTTACGCCTGGCTTCCCGTGCCTTGAGCGCGCTCTCGTACTTGAACTTGCCGAAGTCCATGAGCTTGCAGACGGGCGGGCGCGCCATGGGCGCAACTTCGACCAGGTCCAGGTCCACGTCGGCGGCCAGCTGGAGTGCGCGCTCAAGCGGGACGATGCCCACCTGCTCACCCTCCGGGCCGACCAGCCGGACCTCACGTGCCCGGATCTGCTCGTTGACGCGTGGCTCGACGCTGATGTGGCCTCCTCGATCGGTGCTGTCTGATGTGCCGACCGAAGCGGAAAAGCCCCCGATGCGCAGCGCGCATGCGAGGGCCCACTTGACCACACCGTCCCTGGCGAGGGGCCGTGCGGTCAGACCGGACCCGGCTGCCTTGAAGCTGCACGGGTGGGAGTGCTGAACTCCGCTTCGAACACGCCACGGATGCGACGTGCGGTCGACTCCGGCTACTCTACCACGCTGCTCGGCAGCGACGCGGTGTGCAGGGCCCGCAGCCGGCGGGCCGCCTTGACGGCGTAGTCCTTGTCGGCCATCTGCACCGCCATCACCGCGACCCGCTCGTCGTCGTGCAGGTCCAGGGTGAGCCACGGGGCGCCGCGGCCGAACGTGACGGCCCGCACCACGTCCCACGGCAGGTCGTAGGAGCCGATGATGTTGCGGACCCGGACCCCGGTCTCGTCGGCCTCGACCCGGGGCCGGGTCATCAGCAGGATGCCGAGCGCGGCGCAGATGCCCAGCCCGATCATCGCGGCCTGGTCGCCGCGCTGGAAGTAGCCGGGACCGTCGCCGGTCTTGCCGTGCAACCCCAGCGCGATCAAGGTGAAGACCACCACGACGACGGCGGCGAGGACGTAGGCGATGACCCTGGCGCGCCGCGGGCGGGCGAGAACGGTGCTGCTCACGCAGCCAGTCTCCCACCCGCCCGGCGGAACGTCACAGGCGGCAGGCGTGGATGCCGGTCACGAGGATCGCGCGGGCGCCCACCTCGTACAGCTCGTCCATGATCCGGTGCACCTCGTCACGCAGCACCATCGCCTGCACGGCGACCCAGCCCTCGCGGTGCAGCGGCGACACCGTCGGCGACTCGATGCCGGGAGTGAGCGCCACCGCCGCGTCGAGCGCGTCGGCCCGCACGTCGTAGGCGAGCATCACGTAGCGGCGCGCCACCAGGACACCCTGCAGGCGGCGCAGCAGCTGCTTCGCCGCCGGCGCCAGGTCGTCGGTCCCGCTGCGGCGCACCAGCACCGACGACGACTTGAGAATCGGCTCGCCGAAGGTCGCCAGGCCCGCCTGGCGCAGGGTCGCGCCGGTCTCGACCACGTCGGCGATGACGTCGGCGACACCGAGGCGGATCGCGTTCTCCACGGCCCCGTCGAGCCGGATCACCTCGGCGTCCACGGCGTGCTCGGCGAAGTAGCGTTGCATGACACCCGGGTAGGCGGTCGCGACCCGCAGCCCGGCCAGGTCGGCGGGGGTGTCACCCTTGATCGAGCCGGGCACCGCGGCGAAGCGGAACGTGGCCCGGCCGAAGCCCAGGTCGAGCAGCTCCTCGGCGCCGCTGTCGGCGTCGATGAGCAGGTCCCGGCCGGTGATGCCGAGGTCCAGGTCGCCGGAGCCGACGTAGGTGGCGATGTCACGGGGGCGCAGGTAGAAGAACTCGACGTCGTTGGCCTCATCGCGGCAGAGCAGGTCCTTCGGGTCGGACCGCTGCCGGTAACCGGCTTCCTGCAGCATCTGGGCGGCGGGACCGGACAGGGTCCCCTTGTTGGGCACGGCGATTCTGAGCATGACTGGGCAGACCTCTCGGGCGGGGAGTGACGGGACGGACGCGAGGAACCGGCCTACAGATGTCGGTAGACGTCCTCAAGCGACAGCCCTGTCGCCAGCATCAGGCACTGCACCTGGTAGAGCAGCTGTGACAGCTCCTCGGCGGTGCGCTCCCGCCCCTCGTGCTCCGCGGCCATCCAGCTCTCGGCGGCCTCCTCGACGACCTTCTTGCCGATGAAGTGGACGCCCTTCTCCAGCGCGGCGACCGTGCCGGAGCCCGGGGTGCCCGCGGCGGCCTTGGCGGTCAGCTCGGCGAACAACTCGTCAAAGGTCTTCACGGGCACGAATTCTCGCAGGCCCGGGCACGAAAGGGGAATCGAGATCACGACAGGCGTGTCCTGCCTCACGCACCCCTGCCCGGGTGTTCACCCGACCGTGAACTCGTGGTCGTCGACGCCCTGGACGCTGCTGTCAGCCATCGAGATGTAGTACGCCTCAACGGTGTAGCGCCCCGGTGGCAACGTCAGCGGCACCCGCGCCTCGCCGACCGCCGGCGCGCCGACGGACAGCTGTACCACCCGCTCGACGACGACCACACCGCCGGTGCCGCGCACGCGCAGGTTCACGGTGCCCTCCCACACGATCCCGGCGAGATGCACGGTGAACGACCGGCCGACCTGCTGCCCCTGCTGCGGGTCGATGACCCACACCGGCGCGTAGATCTCCGACGGTGGTGCCTGCTTGACGGGCCGGCTGACGTCGACGGTGTTCCAGAGCTTCGCGGCGGGCGCGCCGTCGATCGTGATCCGCACCCCGTCGATCCTCTTCACGGAGGTGTACGTCGCTGCCGCGGCGACCGTGGACACCAGCTGCTGCACGGCGAGCGCGGGCGTGCCGGCCCGGGGCGCGGTGCCGACGTCGCCGAGGTCGACGGTGACCACCTTCCCGGCGACGGTGACCCCGCGCACCTCGACCGACTCCGGCCACAGCGTCACGTAGTCGGGGTCGGCGGCGCTGCCGGCGCGCAACGCCTCCCCGACCGACGCGGCGATGCGGTGCGCGTCGTCGTCGACCGGGAGCGGCATGTCGTGGAACTCGCGGACGAGCCGGTCGTTGCGCGCGTAGTACACCGGCAGCTGGACCTTCACGGGCTCCCCCGGCACCACCGGCCCGCTCGTCGTGACCGGCGCCGACGGCTCCACCGGCTCCTGCGTCGCCGACACCGCCGGCTGCTGCCGGTCGGTGGCGCGGTCCGGCGGCGTGCGGTCCGGCACGAACACCACGACGGCCACGGCGATGACGGCCGCGACCGCCGCCGCGGCGGCGATGACCGCCCACCCGCCCCGGCGCCGCTCCTGGATGCGTCCCCGGATCCGCGGCAGCGCGTCGGGGGTCACCTCGACGGTGTCGACCTGGGCGCGCAGCGCCGCCCGCAGCCGGTCCTCCGGTGACATCCTCATGGGGCCAGCTCCAGACTCTCCCGCAGGGCGGCCATGCCCCGCGCGGCGTGGCTCTTCACCGAGCCCTTGCTGACACCCATCGCGTCGGCGATCTCCGCCTCGGACAGCTCCCCGTAGTACCGCAGCACGATCGCCTCACGCTGCCGCGTCGGCAACCGGCGGACCGCCTCGAGGACCTCCCGGTGCCGCAGCAACGCCAGTGCGCCGCTCTCCGCGCTCGCCATCGTCGGCTCGTCCACGGCGCGCCGGGCCGCGACGTACCGGTCCGAGACCCCCCGATGCCGCAGCGCGGACCGGGCACCGTTGACGACGCTGGTCCGCAGGTACGCGAGGGCCTTGTCCGCGTCACGCAGCCGCCACCAGCGCCGGTGCAGCGCCACGTACGCGTCCTGCACGACGTCCTCGGCGGCCGGTTCGTCGCGCAGCAGCAGCACCGCCAGCCGCACCAGCCCCCGGTAGTGCGCCGAGAACAGCGCGGTGACCGCGTCGTCGGCGCTCCAGACGCGCGCGTCATCGCGGGCGGGCTCGGCTAGCACAGCCCTACCGTCCCATGGCGTGGTCCCCACGTCGGCCGTCACGCACCTACGACGCGCGAGCGTGCCGTCAGGTTTACCGCTATCACCCGAAAGGCGAACTCCGCCCGCGCTGGATACCCTGGGCCGGTGGAAACCGTGCCGAAGTACACCGACGAAGAGTGGGGGCTCCTCGTGGGCCTGCCGCAGTCCGTGCTGATCGCCGCCTCCCAGGCCGAGAAGGACGGCAGCCGCCGCACCCGTGAGGAGTGGACGGTCGGCATGACCGCCATCGCCGACGGCCGCGAGTCCGCCAGCGACCTGGTCCGCACGATCGCCACCGACGTGGTCGAGCGGCAGGGTGACATCGAGGAGGGCGAGGACCCGCCGATCATCGAGTTCCCGGACCGGGCCGCGGGCCTCGCCGACGTCATCGACCGGGCCAGGGCCGCCCACGAGCTGCTCGCCGCGAAGGCCGAGCCCGCCGACGCCGAGTCCTACCGTTTCTGGCTGGTCACCCTCGCCGACCAGGTCGTGAGCGCCGCGAAGTCCGGCGACGTCCTGGGCTTCGGCGGCGAGCTCGTCACCCCCGCCGAACGCGCCTTCCGGGACGAGCTGGCAGCAGTCCTGGAGGTCTGAGCCGCCTTCTGCGACACCTGGAGGCGCCCGGCGCCCGCACAGACGTTGGTCAATGCCCCGGGATGCGGCTTTTGCGCCATAGACGTTGGTCGCTCTACCCGCAAGATGATCTCTGGGCGCGGGTAGAGCGACCAACGTCTATACAAAACACAGCGGCGGCGCGGCGGGGCCGGGTGCCGCGGGGGTCAGGACTTGGCGACCAGGCGGAGGGCGTGGGCGGCGTCCAGGGCGGCCAGGGTCGCCGAGTAGCCCTTGTCCTCCGGGGAGCCGGGCAGCCCGGCGCGGGCCCGGGCCTGGTCGAGGTTGTCGACCGTGAGCACGCCGTGCGCGACCGGGGTCGACTCGTCCAGGGCGACCCGGGTCAGCCCGTCCGTCACCGACTGGCAGACGTATTCGAAGTGGGCCGTGTCGCCGCGGACCACGACGCCGAGGGCGACCACGGCGTCGAAGCGATGCGCGAGGGCCTGCGCCAGCACCGGCAGCTCGACGGCGCCGTCGACGCGGGCGACGGTGATGTGGTCGACGTTCGACGCCTCGCCGGCCTCGATCGCCCGGTTGAGCATGTGGTCGACGAGCTCGGCGTGCCACCGGGTGGCGACGATGCCGAGGGTCAAACCGGTGCCGTCCACGCGCTGCAGGACGGGCGCCCCACTACCAGCCATTACGCAAGTCCTTCCGCGACGTCGTCGAGCTCGTCCAGCAGATGCCCCATGCGGTCCCGCTTCGTGCGCAGGTATCGCACGTTCTCCGGGTGTGGCCGGGTCGGCAGGGGCGTGCGACCCAGCACGGACAGACCGTACCCTTCCAGACCCGCCCGTTTCGCCGGGTTGTTCGTCAACAGCCGCATCGTCTTGATGCCCAGATCGACGAGGATCTGCGCGCCGGTGCCGTAGTCGCGGGCGTCGGCGGGCAGGCCCAGGTCGAGGTTGGCGTCGACGGTGTCCCGGCCGAGGTCCTGCAGCTGGTACGCCTGCAGCTTGTGCATCAGCCCGATGCCGCGTCCCTCGTGCCCGCGCATGTAGAGCACGACACCGCGGCCCTCGGCGGCGACCATCTTCATCGACGCGTGCAGCTGCGGGCCGCAGTCGCAGCGGACCGAGGCGAACACGTCGCCGGTGAGGCATTCGGAGTGGACCCGGACCAGGACGTCCTCGCCGTCGCCGAGGTCGCCGTAGACGAGGGCGATGTGCTCGCCGTCGTCGAACTCGGTGGTGTAACCGACGGCCCGGAACACGCCGTGCTCGGTCGGCAGGCGGGTCTCGGCGGCCCGCTCGACCTGCTTCTCGGTGTGCCGCCGGTATGCGATGAGGTCCGCGATGCTGATCAGCGCCAGGTCGTGCTGCTCGGCGAACGCGCGCAGGTCCGGCAGGCGCATCATCGTGCCGTCGTCGTTGACCATCTCGCACAGCACGCCCGCGGGGCGCAGCCCGGCCATGGTGGCGAGGTCGACGGCCGCCTCGGTGTGCCCGGCGCGGCGCAGGACCCCGCCGTCCTTGGCCCGCAGCGGCACGATGTGCCCGGGGCGGGACAGGTCGGTCGGCTTGGTCTCCGCCGACGACAGCAGCCTGATGGTGCGGGCCCGGTCGGCGGCGGAGATGCCGGTCGTCCCGCCGAACCGGGCGTCGACGGTCACGGTGTACGCGGTGCCGCGGCGGTCCTGGTTCGTGCGGTACATCGGCGGCAGGTCGAGCCGGTCGGCCTCGGCCTCGGTGATCGGCACGCAGATGTAGCCCGACGTGTAGCGGACCATGAACGCGACGAGCTCGGGCGTGGCGTGCTCCGCGGCGAAGATCAGGTCGCCCTCGTTCTCCCGGTCCTCGTCGTCCACGACGAGGACCGCCTTGCCCGCGGCCATGTCCTTGATCGCCCGCTCGATCGGATCCAGGTTGGTGATCGGCGCACCCATCACTTGCCGCCCTTGGCGAGGAGCTTCTCGACGTACTTGGCCATGATGTCGACCTCCAGGTTGACCTGCTCGCCGACGCCTTTGGCGCCGAGCGTCGTGAGCTTGAGCGTGGTCGGGATGAGCCCGACCGAGAACGTGTCGTCGGTGACCGCCATGACCGTCAACGAGATCCCGTCGACGGTGATGGAGCCCTTCTCCACGACGTACCGCGACAGCTGCGGGGGCAGCGAGAACGTGACGGTCTCCCACTGGTCGCCGGCCTCGCGGGACAGCACCGCGCCGACGCCGTCGACGTGGCCCTGCACGACGTGGCCGCCGAGGCGGGTGGCCATGGTGGCGGCGCGTTCCAGGTTGACCGCGGACCCGGCGGTGAGCGAGCCGAGGGTGGAGCGGTCCAGGGACTCGCCCATCACGTCGGCGGTGAAGACGCCATCGGCGTTGTCCACGACGGTCAGACAGACGCCGTTGACGCTGATGGAGTCGCCGTGGGCGGCGTCGGAGGTGACGGTCGGGCCGCTGATCGACAGCCGCGCCGAGTCGCCGAGCGGGTCGATCGCGACGACCGTGCCGAGCTCTTCGATGATGCCGGTGAACACTGGGTCACGCACCTTTCACTGTTGCCGTCAGGCGCACATCAGGCCCGATCGTGGCGAGGTCGACAACGTCGAGCGTCAAGGCCTCGGAGATGGTGGAAATTCCCGCGCCGGCGAGGGCGGCCGGGCCGGCGCCGAGCAGTTTCGGGGCGAGGTAGGCCACGACCCGGTCGACGAGACCCTCGGCGAGGAACGCGCCGGCGAGCGTCGGGCCGCCCTCGAGCAGGGCAGTGCGCACGCCGCGGCCGTACAACTCGCGCAGCATGCCGCGCAGGTCGACCCGGCCGCCGCCGTCGGAGGTCGCGACCCAGGTCGCGGCGGCCCCGTCGAGGACCTTCGCGCCGGCGGGGACGCGACCGGCGCCGTCGACGACGACCCGCAGCGGCTGGCGGGCGGCGGGCCCGGTGGGCGTGCGGACGGTGAGCTGGGGGTCGTCGGCCAGGACGGTGCCGATGCCGGCGATGATCGCGTCGACGCCGGCCCGGATGCGGTGCACGTCCTCCCGCGCCTGCGGTGAGGTGATCCATTTGCTGGTGCCGTCGGCGGCGGCGGAGCGCCCGTCGAGGGTCGCCGCGAACTTCCAGATCACATACGGCGTGCCCCGGCCGACGGCGGTCAGCCAGCCGATCATGGCGGCGCGGGCGGCGTCGCTGTCCACAATGTCCACCGTGATCCCGGCCGCCCGCAGCGTCCCCGCACCGCCCGCGGCCAGGGGGTTCGGGTCACGCACGCCGACGACGACCCGGGTCACCCCGGCCGCGATCAGCGCGGCAGTGCAGGGGCCGGTGCGGCCGGTGTGGTCGCAGGGCTCCAGGGTGACGTAAGCGGTGGCCCCCCGGGCGAGTTCACCCGCCGCGGCAAGGGCGTTGACCTCGGCGTGCGGGCCGCCGGCGGGTGCGGTGCGCCCCTCACCGACGACGGCGCCGCCGGGCCCGACCAGGACACAGCCGACGTTGGGGTTGGGACTGGTCTCGCCCAGGCCGAGCAGCGACAGCTCGACGGCACGTCGCATGTGCGACTCGTGCGTGGCGTCTTCGTCCATGGCCCTCTCCGCGCGGTCTGAGCACACGCGGAGGGCTGATGGGGACGGCTGCGGGCGGCGCCGGGGATGCGCATAGGCGCAGGCCGGCCCCGGGGTGACCGCCGAAACGGACACCGGATCCCGCGCGCTGAGCTCCCATCCGGACTATGACCGTCGGCTCTGGACTCACACCAGATCCACCGGTCGACGGCTTCGACCGGGTCGCGGGCTCGCGGCCTTTGGGCCGCTTACCGCCGGTTCGGAATTTCACCGAGCCCCGCCAGCGCGTGGTGGGTACGTAACCCGAGTCTTGCACACGAACCCAACCGAGGGACCGGTCCTTACCGAGGGACGTACGTCACAGGTGCACGGCGCTGCGCCGGTCGACCGCCACGTAGTTGCCGTTGTGCTTCTTCGCCACGGACTTCATGTCGGTGGCGATCGCGATCACCTCGCGCGGGTCGGTCAGCTGCCCGTTGGCGGCGATCTGCCCGATCGCGACCCCGATGGACAGGGTGACCAGGTTCGCCTGCTGGACCTCGCCGTTGCGCTGGACGACCTCGACGTAGCCGCGTTCGGTGTCGACCGGGTCGTAGAGGGCGTCCGACGCGGTCTCGAACTCCAGGATCGCCTTGGTCGTCAGCGGCTTGAGCTGCTCCGGGCTGCACACGACGAGGAAGTCGTCGCCGCCGATGTGGCCGAGGAACGCCGGCGGCAGCCCCACCTCGACGACCGCGCGGTGCAGCGCCCGGGCGAGCGCGGTGATGAACTCGTCGCCGCGGGCGAACCCGTACACGTCGTTGACGGCCTTGAACCGGTCGATGTCGACGTGCGAGACGGCGAAGTCGGCGCCGGCCCGCGCCCGGTCGATGATCTCCCGCAGGATCCGGCTGTTGCCGGGCAGCCCGGTGAGCGGCGACACCTCACGGTTCTCCTGGTTGCGCCGCAGCGTCGAGCGGACCCGCGCGACGAGCTCCAGGGTGTCGAACGGCTTCACCAGGTAGTCGTCGGCGCCCGCCTGCAACCCGATGACCTTGTCCGCGGTCTGCCCGCGCGCGGTCAGCAGGATCACCGGGATCGGCGCCGTCATCGGGTCGGCCCGCAGCCGCCGGGTCAGCTCGAGCCCGTCCAGCTGCGGCATCATCCAGTCGACGACGGCGAGGGCCGGCATGTGCTCCTCGATGAGGCGCAGCGCGGTCGCGCCGTCGTGGGCGAGCAGCACCCGGTAACCCTCCAGGCGCAGGTTGACCTCGATGAACCGGGCGATGTCAACGTCGTCGTCGGCGACGAGGATGGTGTCGGGCTCGCCCATTCGCTTCGCTTCCTCAGTCGCTCGCCAGGGCACGGAGCCTGCGCACCGCGGCGGCCGGGTCCTGCGCGCCGAAGACCGCGGTGCCGGCCACGAATGTGTCGGCACCCGCCTCGGCGCAGGCCGCGATCGTATCTTCGGCCACCCCGCCGTCAACTTCAATGCGCAGCTCCAGATGGCCGGCGTCGACGTGCCGCCGGGCGGTGCGGACCTTCTCCAACAGCTCCGGGATGAACGACTGGCCGCCGAACCCGGCCTTGATCGTCATGATGAGCAGCAGGTCAAAGTGCGGCAGCAGCTCCAGATACCCCTCGACCGGCGTGTCCCGGTCGATGGCGAGCCCCGCCCTGCTGCCGGCGGCCCGCAGGTCCTTCGCGATCGCGGCCGGATCCGTCGCCGCCTCCGCGTGGAACGTGACGTTGTAGGCCCCCGCCTCCGCGTACTGCGCCGCCCACCGAGCCGGGTCCGCGATCATCAGGTGGCAGTCGAACGGCAGCGTCGTCGCCTTGCGCAGGCTCTGCACCACCGGCAACCCGATCGTCAGGTTGGGCACGAAGTGGTAGTCCATGACGTCCACGTGCAGCCAGTCGGCGCTGCCCTCCACCGCCGCGGCGGAGTCGGCGAGCCGGGCGAAGTCCGCGGCGAGAATGGACGGCGCGATCACGGTGTTGCTCACACCAGCACTCTAAGGGACCGCACGCTCGGCGACGGTTCGGGTTCGGCCGGTATGGGGGACAATCACCGGATGGCTGATGTCGTCGATGTGATCGTCACCGATCACGTCCGGTTCGAGACCCTGCTCCGGGCGCTGCGCGACCGCTCCCGGCCCGATCTCGCGGAGCACCGGCGGCGCACGCTCGGCGAGCTCGCCGACCTCCTCGTCGCGCACGCGACGGCGGAGGAGTCGGAGGTCTATCCGAAGCTTCGCGAGCTGACTGGCGCCGTCGACCACGTCGAGCACGGCGAGGACGAACACCTCGACGGCCACCGCCGGCTGCTCGCGCTCCTGGACGTGCCGGACGTGACCTCACCGGCGTTCGACAGGGCATTGGGCAAGCTGGCGAACTCGCTTTACCATCACCTGGACGAGGAGGAGCGGACCCTGCTCAACGACGCGCTCCACCTGGACCCCGCGGCCCGGCAGGCACTCGGCGACGCGTGGGTCGCGGAGCGGGACCGTCTGATCGCGCAGTCGTGCGGCACCCGCGCCGCGGTGGCGGCCTTACTGCCCGACTGACCCCCGGTGCGTGGGCAGCGTGAACTACAGGACGTAGTCACGCTGAAGATCGATTTGCTGCGGTGGGGTACGGTGCTATATGAGCAGCCCGCCAGCGCCGACACCACCCGCGGTCCGGTTTTTCTCGGCGAGGTGCCGACCGGGTCAGCCGGTCCGTCAAGCCGGTGCGACGGGGTCAGCCGGCCCGACGGTCAGCTGGCGCGCGGCCCGACGGTCAGCTGGCGCGCGCGCAGCGGCCCGGCTCGGCGAGGTGCCGACCGGGGCCAGCCGCGCGGCGCAGCGGTCCGACTCCCCGCCAGGGTGACGACGGGGGTCAGCCGGTGCCCGCCGGTGCCCCCGCCAAGGTGACGACAGGGCCACGACGGGGCCACGACGGGGTGACGACGGGGTCAGCTGGTGCGGCGCAGCAGGGCGAGGAACATCGCGTCGGTGCCGTGCCGGTGCGGCCACAGCTGCACGGTCGGTCCCGTGCCCAGGTCGGGCAGCGACGCCGGCAGGAACTGCCGGGCGTCGAGCAGGTCCACGTCCACCGGTGACCGGCGCGCCGCCTCCGTGACCGACACCTCGGTCTCGGCCTGGTGCGGCGAGCAGGTGACGTAGGCGACGACCCCGCCCGGCCGGACCGCCCGGAACGCCGCCTGCAGCAGTTCCCGCTGCAGCCGGGTCAGCGGCGGCAGGTCCGACGGCTGGCGCCGCCAGCGGGCCTCCGGGCGGCGGCGCAGCGCGCCGAGGCCGGTGCACGGCGCGTCGACGAGGACCCGGTCGAAGCCGCCCTCGGGCAGGTCGTTGTCCTTGCCGACGTCGCGGCCGTCGGCGTGGATCGTGTAGACGGGCAGCCCGTGGGTGGCCTTGGCGACCAGCTCCGCCCGGTGGTGGGCGACCTCGACGGCGGTGACGTGCGCGTCGCGGTCGCGGGCGAGCGCGCCGAGCAGCCCGGCCTTGCCGCCGGGGCCGGCGCACAGGTCGAGCCAGCGCTCGTCGCGGCCCTCGACGGGTGCGGCGGCCAGGGCGGCGGCGACGAGCTGGCTGCCTTCGTCCTGGACGTGGGCGCGGCCGTCGCGGATCGCGAGGATGCCGCCGGGGTCGCCGCCGCCGGTGAGCACAACCGTGTACGGCGAATACCGCCCGACGGTCGCACCGCGCAGCGTCGCGGCGAACGCGGCCGGGTCGAGCAGCCCGGGCCGGGCGCACAGGTGCACGGGCGGGGCGAGGTTGTCCGCGTCCAGGGCCAGTTCGGCCTCGTCGAGGCTGCCGAGCGCGTCGGTGAACGCCCGCACGATCCACTGCGGGTGCGCGTGGTTGAGGGCGGCCCGCTCGAACGGGTCGGCGGGGGCGAGCCGCTCCAGCCACGCGGCGCGGTCGGACTCGGCGACCCGGCGCAGGACCGCGTTGGCGAACCCGGCGGCGCCCGGAACCAGGGAGCGGACCAGGTCGACGGTGGTCGCGACCGCGGCGTGCGCGCCGACGCGCATGTTGAGCAGCTGATAGGCCCCGATCCGCAGGGCGTCGCGGACGGGCGGGTCGATGCGCTCCATGGCCCGGTCCGCGGCGACGGCGACGATCGCGTCGAGGGTGCCGGTCTGGCGCAGCGTGCCGTAGGTCAGTTCGGTCGCGAACGCGGCGTCCCGGCCGGTGACCCCGGTTTCGCGCAGCAGCTTGGGCAGCACGAGGTTGGCGTACGCGTCGTCACGGTGCACGGCGGCGACCGCCTCGTAGGCCGCTTCCCGGGCCGGGTCGATCGCGGGCCGCCCACCTCTGGGTGGCCGGACGAGCCGGTCGTCGCGGGCGCCCGCGGGACGGGGTCCTGGCCCACGCCGGGGCGACCTCAAGAGGTAACTCCCGGAGTGACAGCCGAGGTGCCCAGAACGGTGCCGGTCTCGATGCGGGCGCCGCGCGCCCAGGCGTCTGCCGGCATGGCCTTCTTCCCTGGAGCGGTGACGGTGCCGAGCACGACGGGGACGGTGCCGGTGCCGACGAGGACCCGGTTGCGTTCGACCGCGACGACGCCGGGGGCGAGGGCGGTGCCGGCGCCGATCACCGACGCGGCGGTCAGCGGCGTGACCGGGCCGAGTTTCAGCCGGTCGCCGTGCAGCGTCGTCCACGCGCCGGGCGCGGGGGTGCAGGCCCTGACCCGCCGGTCGACCGCGAACGCCGGGTCGCCCCAGCGCACGTGGGCGTCCTCGACGGTGAGTTTCGGGGCGGTCGAGATGCCTTCGTGCGGCTGCGGCACGGCGCCGACCGCGTGGGCCTCGATGCCGTCGAGGACCTGCACGAGCAGGTCGGCGCCGGACACGGCGAGCCGGTCGAGCAGGTCGCCGGAGGTGTCGCGGGGGCCGACGGGATCGGTGAGCGTGCCGAACACGGGCCCGGTGTCCAGGCCCTCCTCGAGCAGGAACACGCTGGCTCCGGTCATGTCGTCGCCGTGCAGGACGGCGTGCTGGACCGGCGCCGCGCCCCGCCACGCGGGCAGGAGCGAGAAGTGCAGGTTGATCCACCCGTAGCGGGGGATGTCGAGCGCGGCCCGCGGTACGAGGGCGCCGTAGGCGACGACGGGGCAGCAGTCGGGCTCCAGCTCGGCCAGCTGCCGCAGGAACTCAGGCTCGCGGGGCCGGGCGGGCGTCAGCACCGGGATGCCGCGCGAAGCGGCCCACGCGCTGACCGGGGACGGCACGAGCTGGCGGCCGCGGCCGGACGGCGCGTCGGGGCGCGACACGACGGCGACGAGGTCGTGGGAGGAGGCGGCGATCGCGTCGAGGGCGGGCAGCGCCACCGCGGGGGTGCCCGCGAAGACGAGCCTCACCGGCCGAACAGACCGTGTGGGCTGGCCTTCACGACCGGCGGGGCGTCGGGGTTGTACCACTCGGCGGCGCGGATCTCCTTCATCGCCTGCTTGCGCCGGTCGGCGTCGAGCCGGTCGACGAACAGGACCCCGTCGAGGTGGTCGGTCTCGTGCTGGGCGCAGCGTGCCATCAGCCCGTCGCCGACGATCTGGATCTCCTCGCCGTGCTGGTTGAAGCCCTTGGCCACGACGTGCTGCCGGCGTTTGGTGTCCACGTAGATCCCGGGGATCGACAGGCAGCCCTCGGGGCCGTCCTGCTCCTCCTCGTCGGGGAACTCGAGCACCGGGTTGACCAGGTGCCCGACGACGTCGTCGACGTCGAAGGTGAACACGCGCAGCCCGACGCCGATCTGCGGCGCGGCGAGGCCGGTGCCGTTCTGCTGGCGCATGGTGTCGAGCAGGTCATTGACCAGCTTGCGCAGCTCGCGGTCGAAGTCCACGACACTGTCGGCGGGCGTGCGCAGCACCGGGTCGCCGAAGAGGCGGACGGACTGGACGGTCAAACGAGGCACCCCATATCTGGTTCGAGTCAAGCAAGTCTAGTGTGGCGCGATGAGCAGCCTGCACCTGCGTGGCACCGTGCTGCCGGACGGTGACGTCCGCGACATCTGGGTCCTCGGCGACCGGCTCACCTTCCGCCGCCCCGCGGGTGAGGTGACGACGGTCCACGACGGCGGCTTCGTCCTGCCGGGCCTGGTCGACGCGCACGCCCACCTGGGTCACGACGCGGCGACGATGGCGTTCGACCCGGCACTGTTCGAGGCGGCGGGTCTGGCGTACGCCGAAGCCGGCACGACCCTGCTGCGCGTGCCGGGGCACCGGGAGCCGATCCCGGCGCAGCTGCGGGCCAGGCCGGACCTGCCGCGCCTGGTCACGGCCGGGCCGTGGCTGGCGTGGGCGGGCCTGTCGGACCTCGACGAGCTGCAGACGGTGCCGGCGGACCTGGCCGCGGCCGGTGTGGCGCAGGCCCTCGCCAACGACGGCTGGTGCAAGACCTACGGCGACTGGGAGTTCGACACCGCGAAGGTGCCGGAGGCGGTGCTGCGCGGGCTCTGCGACGCGGTGCACGCCGCCGGTGGGCGGGTCGCCGCGCACTGCCAGACCGCGGAGGGCACCCGCAACGCCGTCCTGGCCGGCGTCGACTCGATCGAGCACGCCTGGTTCCTCACCCCGGAGCTCCTCGACGTGCTCGCCGCGCGGGGCGGCGCGGTCACCCCGACGTGGACCGGGTTCGTGCCGCACGTCGACGTGGTGCGCACGAAACCGGAGGGGCCGCGCAAGGACTGGTTCCTCGGCGGCGTAGCGAGCCTGCGCACGGCGACCGTCGAGGCGCACGAGGCCGGTGTCACGGTGCTTGCCGGCACCGACGCGCTCGGGTACGGCGACGTCGTCGCGGAGGTCGAGCACCTCGTGGCCGCCGGTCTCGCCCCGGCCGCGGCGGTCGGCGCCGCCTGCTGGGACGCCCGCCGCTACCTCGGTTTCCCCGGCATCGAGGAGGGCGCCCCGGCGGACCTCGTCGCGGTCGACGGCGACCCACGTGTCTCCCCGGCGGTGCTGCGACACCCGTCACTGGTCCTCCTCAGGGGACGCACAGCGAACCGGCGCTAGCCTCGACGGGGTGGCCACCAAGAAGGATGCCGTCTCGCTGCGCTCCCTGTTGCCCTACCTGCGTGACCACCGCCCGACGCTCGTCGTCGTCGCCGTGCTGTCGCTGCTCGGGTCCGTCACGACCCTCGCCCAGCCGCTGCTGACCCGCGACGTCCTCGACGGGCTGCAGGCGTCCGAGGCGGTCGGGCGGACCGTCGCGCTGCTGGTCGTGGTCCTCGCCGCGGTCGCGCTGCTCAACGCGCTGCGCGACTACCTGCTGCAGCGCACCGCGGAGGGCCTGGTGCTCACCGCCCGCCGGCGGCTGACCCGGCACCTGCTGCGGCTGCCGATCGCCGAGTACGACCAGCGCCGCACGGGTGACCTGCTGTCGCGGGTCGGCGCGGACACGACGCTGCTGCGGGCGGTCGTCACGTCCGGGCTGTTCGAGACCGTCACCGGCGCCGTCATGGTCGTCGGCGCCGCAGTCGCGATGCTGCTGCTGGACCCGATCCTGTTCCTCACCGCCGGTGGTGGCCTGGCCCTGGGCCTGTCGATCGCGGTGATCTTCTCCCGCCGGGTCCGGCCCGCCTCGGAGGAGGCGCAGGCCCGCATCGGTGACATGACCAGCGCCGTGGAGCGGGCCCTGACCGCCGCCCGCACGATCCGGGCGAGCAACGCCGAGGACCGCGAGATCGCCACCGTCGAGTCCGGCGCCGAGGAGGCGTACCGGGCGGGCGTGCGGATCGCGAAGCTGCAGGCGCTCGTCGGCCCGGCCAGCATCGCCGCGATCCAGGGCGCGTTCCTGCTCCTGCTCGGCGTCGGCGGCGCCCGCGTCGCCAACGGCACCATCTCCGTCGGTGACCTCGTCGCGTTCGTGCTCTACCTGTTCTTCCTGGTGATGCCGCTCGGCCAGGCCCTGCACGCGTACACGCAGCTGCAGACGGGGCTCGGCGCGCTGCAGCGCATGCACGACATCCTGGTCGTGCCGCTCGAGGAGGACGCGGGCACCGCCGCGGTCACGGGCACGCCCGTCGCCGTCTCCTTCGAAGGGGTGACGTTCGGCTACGCGGCCTCCCTGGAACCGGTCGTCCGTGACGTGTCGTTCTCCGTCGCGTACGGCACCCGCACCGCCCTCGTCGGCCCCTCCGGGGCGGGCAAGTCGACGCTGCTGCAGCTGGTCGAGCGGTTCTACGACGCCACCGGCGGGACAGTCCGGGTCGCCGGCGTCGACGTGCGGGACCTGCCGCGGCAGGTGCTGCGCGCCCAGCTCGGCTACGTCGAGCAGGAGGCCCCGGTCCTGGCCGGCACGCTGCGGGACAACCTGCGCCTGGCCGCGCCGGCGGCCTCCGACGCGCAGATGCTCGAGGTCCTCGACGCGGTCAACCTCGCCGAGATCGTGCAGCGCACCCCGCTCGGCCTCGAGGCGCAGGTCGGCGAGGGCGGCGTGCTGCTGTCCGGCGGCGAGCGGCAGCGTCTGGCGATCGCCCGGACGCTCCTGGCGGCGCCGCCGATCCTGCTGATGGACGAGCCGACGTCCAACCTCGACGCGCGCAACGAGGTGGCATTGCGCCAGGCGATCGACACGGTGGCGCACAATCGGACGATGATCGTCGTCGCGCACCGCCTGTCGACCGTCGTCGACGCGGATCAGATCGTGGTCATGGAGGGCGGCCGGGTCGTCGCCGTCGGCCGGCACGCGGACCTCCTCGACAGCAGCGACCTGTACCGCGAACTCGCCACGAACCAGTTGCTGGTGGCGTGACGGACGCCGGCACGGTCTGGGTGGTCGCCGGGCCGCCCGGGGCCGGCAAGTCGACGGTCGCGGACCTGCTGATCGGGCTGCTCGACCCTCCCCCGGCGCTGCTGGACAAGGACACCCTGTTCGGCGGGTTCGTCGCCGCGACCCTGGCCGCCGCGGGCCGGCCGCCGGGCGAGCGCGAAGGCGTCTGGTACGACGCGAACATCAAGCCGCACGAGTACGCGGGGCTCGCCGCGACGGCCCGCGAGATCCGCTCCCATGGCTGCCCGGTGGTGCTGTCCGCGCCGTTCACGGGCCAGATCTCCGACCCTGGGCGGTGGGCGGGGTTCGTGTCCGCGCTCGGCGGCGAGCCGGTGCGCCTGGTGTGGGTGCGCTCCGACCCGGCGACGCTGCGCGCCCGGCTCCTCGCCAGGGGTTCGCACCGCGACGGGCAGAAGCTGGAACGCTGGGACGACTTCCTCGCCGCGATCCCGCCGGACCGGCCGCCGGCCGTGCCGCACTGGGAGGTCGACAACCGCGACGGCGCCCCGCCGCTCGCCACGACGCTGCGGGCCCTGCTCGGGCAGCACTGATCTCCGCGACCGGAGGGCGGCGCGCCGGACCCGCGGCCGGGTTACACCAGGTCGAGGGGGTCGACCTGGATCCGGACGGTGTCGCCGGCCTTGCGGGCCGAGCGGAGCCCGGCGGCGGTGCGCAGCGCGACCGCCAGTGCCCGGCCGCCGGCCCGGCCGGTCCGCACGAGCATGCGTTCCTGCCCGTCACCGGCGGGGACGGGGCCGAGGACCTCGGCACCCGGCGGGAGTTTCGCGACCGCCAGGAGGTCGGCGACGGCGGCCGGGGTACCGGTCAGCGACGCCATCCGCACCACCGGCGGGAAGCCGAGGTCGCGCCGGTCGGCGAGTTCCCGCGCCGCGAGCCAGCCCGGGTCGAACCGCACGAGCGCCTGCACGACCGCGAGGGACGCGTCGGCGACGACGACGACCTGGCCGGTGTGGCGGGCCAGGGACGCCGCGGTCAGCCACCGGCGCAGCGCCTCCTCCGTGCCGCGCAGGTCGGCGCGGGTGAGCAGGGCCCAGCTGTCCAGGAGGAGCACGGCGCCGTACCCGCCGTCGGCGACCGGTTCCGCGCCGGGGGTCGACACGACGATCGACGCGTCGCCGGGGACCCGGTCCAGGACGCCGTCGCGGCCCGACGTCCGCACCGGGGTGTCCGGGAACGCCCGGGCCAGTTCCTCCGCGGTGCGTCGCGCGCCGACGACGGACGCGCGCAGGCGCCTGCTGCCGCACTCGGGGCAGGAGTACGCGGCGGCCACCCGCCCGCACCACCGGCACGACGGCGGCGCGGTCGCCGACGGCAGCGCCAGCGGTCCTGAGCAGTGCGGGCAGCGCGACGCGGTGTAGCACTCGGCGCAGGCGACCGACGGGATGTACCCGCGCCGCGGCACCTGGATGAGCACCGGCGTGTTGCGCAGCAGCGCGTCGCGGGCGGCCCGCCAGGCGGCGCTGGGCAGCCGGGCGGACACGGCACCGGGGTCGCGGGCCATCTGGTCGTCCTCGCCGACGGTCACCACCTGCGGCATGTGCCGCCGCACGACGCCACGGTCGGCGGTGACCTCGATCGCCCAGCCGGCCTCGATGAGCTGCTGCGCCTCGGCGGTCCGCGCGAACCCGCCCACGATGATCCCGCAGCCGGCCTGTTCGGCGCGGGCGAGGAGGACCTGCCGGGCGTGCGGGTACGGCGCTCTGGGCTCGGCGTGCAGGTCGTCGCCGTCGTCCCAGATCGCGACGAGGCCGAGGTCGGTGACGGGCGCGAAGCACGCCGCCCGGGTGCCGATGACGACCCTGACCCGCCCGCGGGCCGCGGCGAGGAACCGGCGGTACCGTTCGGCGGGCCCGAGCGCCGCGGACAGCGCCACGTGGGTGCCGGGGCCGCCGAGCGCGGCGGTCATCGCGGCGTCGAGGCGGTCGAGGTCCCGGGCGTCGGCGACGACGATCAGGGTGCCGCGGCCGCCGGCGAGGGCGGTCGCGGCGGCCTCGGCGAGCCTGGCGGGCCAGTCCTCGCCGGGCAGCGCGGTCCACACGGCGTGCGGGCGGCGCCCGTCGCCGAGGGCGCGCAGCAGGGCGCTCCCGGCCGTGTACCGCCGCCATCCGGCCTGGTCGACAACCGGCCGCACGACCGGTCCGGCGGGTCCGGCAGTTGCGGCAGTCGCAGCGGTTGCGGCCGCACCGGGGGGTTCGGCGCTGCCGGGGTCGGCGTCGCCGGCGGGTTCGGCGTCGCTGCCGCCGACGCCCGCGACGTCGGCAGGGTCGGCGTCGCTGCCGCCGGCAGGTTCGGCGTCCTCGCCGCCGGCTCCTCCGGCGTCCTCGCCGCCGGTGGGCTCGGCGTCCTCGGCGCCACCGCCTCCGGCGTTCCCGGCGCCGGCGGGCGGGGCCTTGGCGGAGGCGGCGGTGGACTCGGCGCCGGCGTGGCGGGGCGGGATCGCGAGCCGCAGGACGTCGGACATGGTGCCCGCGTACCGGTCGGCGATCTCCCTGGCCAGGACGGCGATCTCGGGCCGCAGCACCGGCTCGGGCGACACGACCTTGTCCAGGAACGCGAGCTTCCCGCCGTGCCCGGACTCCGCGACGCGTTCCAGCAGGAACCCGTCGACGGGCTTGCCGGCGAAGCGCACCTTCACCCGTACGCCGGGGCGGGCGGTGGCGTCGAGCGCGGCCGGCACCAGGTAGTCGAAGGGGCGGTCGAGGTGCGGCAGGGGCACGTCGACGCAGATCCGCGCGACCGGCAGCGCCGTGGCCGCCTCCCTGGGCGGTGCCGACTTCGCGGTGCGGGCCCGGCCCGTGGCGGTGGCGCGCCCGGCGACCCGCCGCGCCGCGGTCTTGCCCGCCGGCTGCGCCGCGGCGTCATCCGCGGGCCGTCCGGCGGCTTTCCCGCCGGGCTTTGTGGCAATGGGCCCGGTGGCGTTGTTCGCGGTGGTCTTCGCAACCGGATCCAGTGACGGGAAGAGACCGTCCTGTGATAGGGCGGAAGGGCCGTCACCGGCCGGCTCAGAAATAGACGTTGGCCGATCAATCTCGGCATCAGATTGATCGGCCAACGTCGAAGCGTCGATCAGGCGCCGGCAGCGGACTTCAGCTCGGCGGTGCGGCTCGCCTGCTCCCACGTAAAGCCGGGCAGCTCGCGGCCGAAGTGACCGTAGGCCGCGGTCTGCTGGTAGACCGGCTTGAGCAGGTCGAGGTCGCGGATGATCGCGGCCGGGCGCAGGTCGAAGACCTCGTTGATGGCCTTCTCGATCCGCTCGACCGGCACGACCTCGGTGCCGAACGTCTCCACGAACAGCGAGACGGGGTGCGCCTTGCCGATCGCGTAGGCGACCTGCACCTCGCAGCGCTCGGCCAGGCCGGCGGCCACGACGTTCTTGGCGACCCAGCGCATCGCGTAGGCGGCGGACCGGTCGACCTTCGACGGGTCCTTGCCGGAGAACGCGCCGCCGCCGTGCCGGGCGTAGCCGCCGTAGGTGTCGACGATGATCTTGCGGCCGGTGAGGCCGGCGTCGCCCATCGGGCCGCCGATCTCGAAGCGGCCGGTCGGGTTGACCAGCAGCCGGTAACCGTCGGTCTCCAGGCCCAGGCCCTCGAGCTCAGGGGCGATGACGTGCTCGCGCACGTCGGGCGTCAGCAGCGACTCGAGCGAGATGTCGGGCGCGTGCTGGCTGGACACGACGACCGTGTGCAGCCGGACGGGACGCAGGCCGTCGTATTCGATGGTGACCTGGGTCTTGCCGTCGGGGCGCAGGTAGGGGATCGTGCCGTCCTTGCGGACCGCGGAGAGGCGGCGGGCGAGCCGGTGCGCGAGCGCGATCGGCAGGGGCATCAGCTCCGGCGTCTCGCTGCACGCGAAGCCGAACATCATGCCCTGGTCGCCGGCGCCCTGCAGGTCCAGGTTGTCGCTGCCGGAGCCCTCGCGGACCTCGAGGGCGGAGTCGACGCCCTGCGCGATGTCGGGCGACTGAGCGCCGATCGACACGCTCACGCCACAGGAGGCGCCGTCGAAGCCCTTCTTGGACGAGTCATACCCGATCCCCAGGATCGTCTCGCGGACGATCTTGGCGATGTCGGCGTAGGCACTGGTGGTGACCTCGCCGGCCACGTGGACCTGGCCGGTGGTGATCAGCGTTTCTACGGCGACCCGACTGCGGGCGTCCTGCGTGAGGAGCGCGTCGAGGATGCCGTCACTGATCTGATCGGCGATCTTGTCCGGGTGACCTTCGGTGACCGACTCTGACGTGAACAGGCGGCGGGCCAATGGTGCTCCTCAGGGGTACGGCGTCGGTTTCTGGGTTTCGCAGCAGTGTACGACCTGGCGTTTACGATCCGATAAAGGCATGGTGAAGTCGGCGGCGCCACGTCGTCGTGGCACCGGCATGATCAGGGCAAACGGGCGAGCACGGTATCCAAAATCCTATCGGCAAGGTCGTCTTTTGACAGCTCGGGCAGCGCGTCGCGGGTGCCGTCGGCGCCGAGGATGACCGCCTGGTTGCGCTCGGCGCCGAAGGTCTTGCCGATGCCGACCTCGTTCACGACGATGAGGTCCGCCCGCTTGCGGAGCAGCTTCTCGTGACCGTTGGCGAGGGCCTGCTCGATGGCGGCGGTCTCCGCGGCGAACGCGACGAGCACCTGCCCCTCGCGCTTGGCGGCGCCCAGCTCAGCGGCGATGTCCGGGTTGGTGACGAGCTCCAGGGTCGGCGCCGAGCCGTCCACCTTCTTGATCTTGCCGGTGGCGTAGACCGCGGGCCGGAAGTCGGCGGGCGCGGCGGCCATGACCACGACGTCCGCGGTCGCGGCCGCGGCCAGGGTCGCGACCCGCAGCTCCTCGGTGGTCTCGACCCGGACCAGGTCGGCGCCGGCCGGGTCGCCCAGCGCGACGTTGGCCGCGATGAGGGTGACCCGCGCGCCCCGGGCGACGGCGGCCCGCGCGATCGCGTAACCCTGCTTGCCGGAGGACCGGTTGCCGATGAACCGCACCGGGTCGATCGGCTCCCGGGTGCCGCCGGCGGTGACGACCACGTGCCGGCCGGTCAGGTCGGGCGTCAGGTCACCGCGGCGCAGCAGCCGCTGCGCGGTGGCGAAGATCGCGGCCGGCGCGGGGAGCCGCCCCTTGCCGGTGTCGGCGCCGGTGAGCCGCCCGACGTCGGGCTCCAGGACCACGACCCCCCGGGACCGCAGCAGGGCGACGTTGGCCCTGGTCGCGGGGTGCTCCCACATCTCGGTATGCATCGCCGGCGCGAAGAGCACCGGGCACCGAGCGGTGAGCAGCGTGTTGGTGAGCAGGTCGTCGGCCAGCCCGTGCGCGGCCTTCGCGAGGAGGTCCGCAGTGGCGGGGGCGACGACGACGAGGTCGGCCTCGCGGCCGAGCCGCACGTGCGGCACCTCGTGGGCACCCGTCCACACGTCGGTGCTGACCAGCTGCCCCGACAGGGCGGCCCAGGTGGCCTCACCGACGAACGTGAGCGCTGCGGCGGTCGGCACGACCCGCACCCGGTGACCCGACTCGGTCAGCAGCCGCAGCAGCTCACAGGCCTTGTAGGCGGCGATGCCGCCGGCGACGCCGAGAACGACCCGCGGCCGGTCACCGGCGCCGTCCCCGGCGTGCATGTCGGACTAGACCTCTTCGATGCGCTCGGCGGTCAGCAGGCCGCTGTTGATCTCGCGGAGCGCGATGGACAGCGGCTTCTCCTGCGGCGTGGTCTCCACCAGGGGACCCACGTACTCGAGAAGACCCTCACCCAGCTGGCTGTAGTAGGCGTTGACCTGACGGGCCCGCTTCGCCGCGAAGATCACCAGCGCGTACTTCGACGTGGTCTTCTCCAGCAGCTCGTCGATCGGCGGGTTGGTGATGCCCTGGGGGTCTGCCACGGTTCCGGCCACGAAACAACCTCACGACTTCAATTGACAGCTCACGAACCCATGAACCTTACCAGGTCCCGCCCCGCCACCTGCGACCACGCCCGTCGCCACACCCCGCCGGCCCGGCGCAGAACCAAAGACGCGCCCGGACCGAAGGGTGCCGGGGCGGGGAGGGCCTAGCACAGGTGCCGGGGGGGCGAACAA
>NZ_JBFAPO010000052.1:0-83728 GCF_040676755.1 Dactylosporangium sp. NPDC049525
TCGTCGTGCGGACCGTGCAGCCCCAGGCGTTCAGGGTTCCTTCGAAGACGCCGTCGCCGAAGAAGTCGCCGTCCCGGCGCCCCCACGCGCCGCGGCGCCGGCGTAGGCCGTACCGGCGGCGCAGGTGGCGAAGGCGGGGAGCCGCCGATGTCCGGGGACCGCCGGTGGAGGTCCGGGGGCAACGGCCGCCGATCCGGGGCATCACGTTCGGGAGGCGCGCCGTCGCGGTCCGTCGAAGCGGCACCATCGTGCGCGGGAAAGGCGCTACGTTCCGTAGACGTGGCAGCACGTTCGGTTGGTGCAGCGGCAGTGGAGGCGGCGCGAGCGGAGGCTCCGCGGTCCCGCCCGGAGCGCGCGGGGTGGGCCAACGAGCACCTCCGGTCACGAATCGACGTCACAGACTTGACGCCGGGGATGAGAACGCTAACACTCTCGACATACAACCGCGACGGCCAATGTAACCGAGGCCGGTGCGAGGTACCTCCATCGCCACACACCCCGGCGGTGGAGCGGTCCGCCCTTGAATGTGAACGTTCACTCGAACTGCACCAGACACCCCGTGAGGAGAAGGCGTAGTGCTGAAGAAGTGGTCCGCAGCCGTGCTCGGCGGCCTGTTGATGGTCGGCACGCTCAGCGCGTGCGGCGGCGAGAGCGACGATGCCGGTAGCGGCACGAAGGACGACGGCAAGATCACGATGGGCTTCGCGCAGGTCGGCGCGGAGAGCGGTTGGCGCACGGCCAACACCAAGTCGATCCAGGAGGCCGCCACCGCCGCCGGGATCGAGCTGAAGTTCTCCGACGCGCAGCAGAAGCAGGAAAACCAGATCAAGGCGATCCGCAGCTACATCGCGCAGAAGGTGGACATCATCGCCTTCTCGCCGGTCGTCGAGTCGGGCTGGGACACCGTGCTCAAGGAGGCCAAGGACGCCAAGATCCCGGTGATCCTGACCGACCGCGCGGTCGACTCGAAGGACACCACGCTCTACAAGACCTTCATCGGCTCCGACTTCGTCCTCGAGGGCAAGAAGGCCGGCGAGTGGCTGGTCAAGGAGTACACCGGCAAGACCGACACGGTGAACATCGTCGAGCTGCAGGGCACCACCGGTTCGGCGCCCGCCAACGACCGCAAGTCCGGCTTCGCCGACGTCATCAAGGCCGACCCGAAGTTCAAGGTCATCGCCTCGCAGACCGGTGACTTCACCCGCGCCAAGGGCAAGGAGGTCATGGAGGCCTTCCTGAAGGCCAACCCGAAGATCGACGTGCTCTACGCGCACAACGACGACATGGGTCTCGGCGCGATCGAGGCGATCGAGGCGGCCGGCAAGAAGCCTGGCGTCGACATCAAGATCATCACGGTCGACGCGGTCAAGGACGGCATGACCGCCCTCGCCGCCGGCAAGATCAGCTACATCGTCGAGTGCAGCCCGTTGCTTGGCCCTCAGCTGATGGACCTGGCCAAGAAGGTTCTCAAGGGTGAAACGATCCCGCAGCGCGTGCTGACCGAGGAGTCCGCGTTCACCCCGGAGCAGGCCAAGGCCGCGCTCCCGGACCGCAAATACTGAGAGGCGCAAACATGGGGACCGCACTGCTGAGCATGAGCGGCATCAGCAAGCAGTTCCCCGGCGTCAAGGCTCTTGAGGGTGTGGATTTCCGCCTGTACCAAGGGGAAATCCACGCCCTCATGGGCGAGAACGGCGCCGGGAAGTCGACGCTGATCAAGGTGCTGACCGGCGTCTACGACATCGACGAAGGTGAGATCGCGCTGGACGGCGCGCCGGTGCGGTTCGCCGGACCGCAGCAGGCCACCGAGGCCGGGATCAGCACCGTGTATCAGGAGGTCAATCTCTGCGCGAACCTGTCCGTCGCGGAGAACATCTTCATCGGCCGGGAGCCGACCCGCTTCGGCCGGATCCAGTGGGGCGTCATGCGGCGCCGGGCCACGGATCTGCTCCAGCGCCTGGAGCTCGACCTCGACGTCACCGCACAGCTGTCGACCTACTCCCTCGCCGTCCAGCAACTCGTCGCGATCGCCCGCGCCATCGACGTCGACGCGAAGGTCCTCGTCCTGGACGAGCCGACCTCCAGCCTCGACGCCACTGAGGTCGCTCAGCTGTTCCGGATCATGCGGCAGCTCAAGGCGCAGGGCATCGCGATCGTGTTCGTCTCGCACTTCCTCGACCAGATCTACGAGATCTGCGACCGGATGACGATCCTGCGCAACGGCAGGCTCGTCGGCGAGCACCTCGTCGCCGACATCAGCCAGCTGCAGCTGGTCAGCCTCATGATCGGCAAGGAGCTGGCACTGCTGGAGCGGCTCGAGGACGCCGGCAAGCGGTCCTTCACCACCGCGAGCGCCGTGGCCCAGGCACACGACCTCGGGCGCTCCGGCGCCGTCGAGCCGTTCAACCTCACCATCCACCAGGGCGAGGTCGTCGGCCTCGCCGGCCTGCTCGGCTCCGGCCGCACCGAGCTCGCCCGGCTGTTCTTCGGCGCCGACCGCGCCGACAGCGGCCGGCTGGAGATCGACGGCAAGCCCGTCACGCTGCACGGGCCGCGCACCGCCATGGCCCACGACATCGCCTACTGCTCCGAGAACCGCAAGACCGAAGGCCTCGTCGAGGAGCTGTCGGTCCGGGAGAACATCATCCTGGCCCTGCAGGCCGCCCGCGGCTGGACCCGCCCGCTGCCCCGGCGGCGCCAGGACGAGCTCGTCCAGAAGTACATCGACGCGCTCAACATCAACCCGAAGGACCCCGAGCTGCCGGTGCGCAACCTCAGCGGCGGCAACCAGCAGAAGGTCCTGCTCGCCAGGTGGCTCATCACCGAGCCGCGGCTGCTCATCCTCGACGAACCGACCCGCGGCATCGACATCGGCGCCAAGGCCGAGATCCAGCGCCTGGTCGTCGAGCTCTCCGACGGGGGCATGGCGGTGCTGTTCATCTCCGCCGAGCTGGAAGAGGTGCTGCGCCTGAGCCACCGCATCGGCGTCCTGCGCGACCGGCGCCTCGTCACCCAGTTGGAGAACACCGACGCGGTCGACCTGGACCGCCTCACCGAGACGATTGCGAGCGGCACCTGATGGCGGCGATCACCAAGCACAGGCTGTTCTGGCCGGCGGCGATCCTCGTGGTGCTGCTCGTCACCAACGTGTTCTTCTCCGGCGGCTTCTTCAAGGTCGAGTTCCGCGACGGTCACCTGTACGGCAGCGTCATCGACATCCTGCGCGCCAGCGCGCCGCTCGGCCTCGTCGCGCTCGGCATGACCCTGGTCATCGCCACGGGGGGCATCGACCTGTCCGTGGGCGCCGTCGTCGCGATCGCCGGGGCCCTGGCGTGCCTGCGCATCAGCGGCCTGGACGACCAGAACAGCGTCGCCGGCGTCCTGCTCGCCGTCGGGCTCGCGCTGCTGCTGTCCCTCGCGCTCGGCGTCTGGAACGGGTTCCTCGTCGCCACCGTCGGCATCCAGCCGATCATCGCCACGCTGATCCTCATGGTCGCCGGCCGGGGCCTCGCCCAGCTCATCACCGACGGGCAGATCATCACGATCAACAGCAGCCCGTACAAGATGATCGGCGCCGGCTACTGGCTCGGCCTGCCGCTGTGCGTCATCATCGCGGTCGGCGTCGCCGTGATCGCCGCCCTGATCGTGCGCCGCTCGGCCCTCGGCCTGCTGCTGGAGTCGGTCGGCGGCAACGCCGAGGCGTCCCGGCTCGCCGGGATCAAGTCGCGCTGGCTGATCCTCATCGTCTACGTGTTCGCCGGGCTCTGCGCCGGCATCGCCGGGCTGATGATCAGCTCCAACGTGTCCAGCGCCGACGGCAACAACGCCGGCCTGCTCATCGAGCTCGACGCGATCCTCGCCGTCGTCATCGGCGGCACGTCGCTGTCCGGCGGCCGGTTCTCGATCGCGGGCACCGTCCTCGGCGCGGTCATCATCAAGACCCTCGACATCACCATCTACACCGTCGGCATCCCGCCCGAGGTGACGCTGCTGTTCAAGGCGGTCGTCGTGGTTGTCCTGTGCCTGGCGCAGGCGCCGAAGTTCCGCGAGAAGTTCCAGCGCCGCCGGCCGTCCGCGCCCGCCCCGCAGGCGCCGCAGAAGGTGGAGGTGACGGCATGACGACCGACTTCGCGGTGCTCAGCAAGCGGGTGTTCCGCAGGCCGCAGCAGCGGCACATCCCGGTGCTGGCGACCCTGGCACTGCTGTGCGCCATGTACGTCGCCGGCATCGTGCGGTACACCGGGTTCAACGATACCCAGATCATCCTCAACGTCTTCATCGACAACGGCTTCCTGCTCGTCGTCGGCGTCGGCATGACGTTCGTGATCCTGACCGGTGGCATCGACCTGTCGGTCGGTGCGGTCGTCGCGCTCACCACGATGATCTTCGCGTCGCTGGTGCGGGCCGGCTGGTCACCGGTCGCGGTGCTGCCGGTGGTGCTGCTCGTCGGCGCCCTGATCGGCCTGGCGATGGGCTGCATCATCCACTTCTTCGACATCCAGCCGTTCATCGCCACGCTCGCCGGCATGTTCCTGGCCCGCGGGCTGTGCTACGTCATCAGTACCGAGGCGATCCGGATCGACAACGCGCTCTGGACGTCCCTGGCGGACTACAAGATCCGCTTCGGCGGGTTCCACATCTCGTGGAGCGTCGTCATCGCACTCGTCGTGGTGCTCATCGGGGCGTACGTCCTGGCGTACACCAGGCTCGGCCGCAACATCTACGCCCTCGGCGGCAACCAGCAGTCGGCGATGCTCATGGGCCTGCCCGTCGGGCGCACGAAGATCGCCGTCTACACCATCAGCGGGCTGTGCTCCGCGCTCGGCGGGGTCCTCCTGACGTTCTACACCTCCTCCGGCTACGGGCTGCACGCCCTCGGCATGGAACTCGACGCGATCGCGGCCGTCGTCATCGGCGGGACCGTCCTCACCGGCGGCTCGGGCTTCCTGTTCGGCACCGTGCTCGGAGTCCTCGTGCTCGGCCTCATCCAGACCATCATCACGTTCGAGGGCACCCTCAGCTCGTGGTGGACCAAGATCGTCATCGGTGCGTTGCTGTTCGCGTTCATCGTGCTGCAGCGGGCCGTGGCGCGGAGAACAACATGACGAGATACGTAGTCGGAGTCGACTTCGGCACCCTGTCCGGCCGGGCCGTCGTGGTCCGGGTGGCCGACGGGGCCGAGGTGGGCACCGCCGTCCACGAGTACCGGCACGGCGCGGTCGAGCGGACCCTGCCGGCCACCGGCGAGGCCCTGCCACCGCACTGGGCGCTGCAGATGCCCACCGATTGGGTGGACGTGCTGCGGCACGCGGTGCCCAAGGCGTTGGAAGGCATCGACGCGACCCAGGTGGTCGGCATCGCCACGGACTTCACGGCGTGCACGTTCCTGCCGGTGCTCGCCGACGGTACGCCCCTCGGCGACCTCCTGCCGGACCGACCGCACGCCTACCCGAAGCTGTGGAAGCACCACGCCGCGCAGCGCCAGGCGGACCGGATCAACCGGCTCGCGCAGGAGCGGGGCGAGCCGTGGCTGGCCCGCTACGGCGGGAAGCTGTCGGCGGAGTGGCAGCTCGCGAAGGCGCTGCAGGTCCTCGAGGAGGACCCGGAGGTGTACGCGCGGGCCGACCGCTTCATCGAGGCCGCCGACTGGATCGTGTGGCAGCTGACCGGGGTGGAGACCCGCAACGCGTGCACCGCCGGGTACAAGGGCGCCTACCAGGACGGCGGCTACCCGTCCCGGGACTACTTCGAGGCGCTGCACCCGGGCTTCGGCACGTTCGTGGACAAGGTCGACGGCCCGCTGTCGCCGCTCGGCGGGCTCGCCGGCCGGCTTACCGCCGAGGCCGCCGCCTGGACCGGGCTGCCCGAGGGGATCGCGGTCGCGGTCGGCAACGTCGACGCCCACGTCACCGCCCCCGCCGCGCAGGCCGTCGAGGCGGGGCAGCTGGTCGCCATCATGGGCACCTCCACGTGCCACGTGATGAGCGGCGCCGCCCTCGCCGACGTGCCCGGCATGTGCGGCGTCGTCGCCGACGGGATCGTCCCGGGCCTGTACGGCTACGAGGCCGGCCAGTCCGGCGTCGGCGACATCTTCGGCTGGTTCGCCTCCTTCGCCTCCGCGGAGCACGACGAGCTCACCGCCGCGGCCGCCGCGCAGCGCCCCGGCCAGCACGGCCTGGTCGCGCTGGACTGGCACAACGGCAACCGCTCGGTGCTGGTCGACCACCACCTGTCCGGCGTCATCGTCGGGCAGACCCTGGCGACCCGGCCGGAGGACCAGTACCGGGCGCTGATCGAGGCGACCGCCTACGGCACCCGAACGATCGTGGAGACCCTCGAGGCCGCCGGCGTGCCGGTGACCGAGTTCATCGCCGCGGGCGGGCTGCTCAAGAACGCGTTCCTGATGCAGGTCTACAGCGACGTGCTGCGCCGCCCGATCAGCGTCATCGACTCCGAGCAGGGCCCGGCGCTGGGCTCGGCGATCCACGCCGCGGTCGCCGCCGGCGAATACCCGGACGTGCGCGCCGCCGCGGCCGCGATGGGCAAGGTCAAGCGGGCCGTCTACACGCCCGACGAGGCCGCCGCGGATGTCTACGACCGGCTCTACGCCGAGTACCGGCAGCTGCACGACTACTTCGGCCGGCCCGAAGGCAACCAGGTCCTGCACCGCCTCCGGGAGCTGCGCGAGGAGGTGGCCCGGTGATCTCCGCAATCAGGGCCGAGGTGTGCGAACTGCACCGGGAGCTGATCCGCTGGGGCCTGGTCACCTGGACCTCCGGCAACGTGTCGGCTCGCGTACCCGGCGAGGACCTCCTCGTCATCAAGCCGTCCGGGGTCAGCTACGACGACCTCACCCCCGACGCGATGGTGATCTGCGACCTGGACGGCAAGCTCGTCGAGGGGGAGCACGCACCGTCGAGCGACACCGAGGCGCACGCGTACGTGTACCGGCACATGCCGCACGTCGGCGGGGTCGTGCACACGCACAGCCCGTACGCGACGGCGTGGGCCGCGCGCGGCGAGCCGATCCCGTGCTCGCTCACCGCGATGGCCGACGAGTTCGGCGGTGACATCCCGATCGGGCCGTTCGCCCTCATCGGCTCCGACGCGATCGGCCGCGGCATCGTCGAGACGCTGACCGGGCACCCGTCGCCGGCGGTGCTGATGCTGCAGCACGGCCCGTTCACCATCGGCGCCACCGCGAAGGCGGCGGTGAAAGCGGCGGTGATGTGCGAGGACGTCGCCAGGACCATGCACTACGCCCGGCAGCTCGGGACCGTCGACCGGCTGCCGGAGCAGGCCGTCGCGTCGCTGCACGACCGCTACCAGAACGTCTACGGCCAGCCCCAGGGCGGGCAGAGGAGCACATCATGACGCACGAGGTCTGGTTCCTGACCGGCAGCCAGGGGTTGTACGGCCCCGAGACGCTCGACCAGGTCGCGGCCCAGTCGAGGCAGATCGCGGCGACCCTCGACGAGTCGCCGGACATCGCGGTGCGGGTGGTGTGGAAGCCGGTGCTGACCAGCGCCGGTGACATTCTGAAGACCTGCCTCGCGGCCAACGCCGACGCGCAGGTCGTGGGCGTGGTCGCGTGGATGCACACGTTCTCCCCGGCCAAGATGTGGATCTCCGGGCTGGACGCGCTGCGCACGCCGCTGCTGCACCTGCACACGCAGGCGAACGTGGCGCTGCCGTGGGCGGACATCGACATGGACTTCATGAACCTGAACCAGGCCGCGCACGGCGACCGCGAGTTCGGCTACATCCAGTCCCGGCTCGGGGTGGCCCGCAAGACCATCGCCGGGCACGTCACCGACCCCCGGGTCACGGCGCGCATCGGTGCGTGGGCGCGGGCGGCGGCCGGGTACACGGAGATGCGGTCGCTGCGCCTGGCCCGTTTCGGCGACAACATGCGCGACGTCGCCGTCACCGAGGGCGACAAGGTCGAGGCGCAGCTGCGCTTCGGCGTCTCCGTCAACACCTACGGCGTCAACGATCTGGTCGAGGCCGTCGACGCGACGCTGGACGCCGACGTGGACAACCTGGTCAAGGAGTACCACGACACCTACCGGGTCGCCGATGCCCTGAAAGCCGACCGGGCGGGCTCGCTGCGCTACGCGGCCCGCATCGAGCTGGGCCTGCGCGCGTTCCTGACCGCCGGCGGGTTCAAGGCGTTCACCACGAACTTCGAGGACCTCGGCGGGCTGCGGCAGCTGCCGGGCCTGGCGGTGCAGCGGCTCATGGCCGACGGCTACGGCTTCGGCGGCGAGGGCGACTGGAAGACCTCCGTCCTCGTGCGCACGCTGAAGGCGATGGCGCCCGGCGGTGGCACCTCGTTCATGGAGGACTACACCTACGACCTGACCCCGGGCAGCGAGGTCATCCTCGGCGCACACATGCTGGAGGTGTGCCCGAGCATCGCGCTGGACACCCCGTCGTGCGAGATCCACCCTCTCGGCATCGGCGGCCGCGAGGACCCGGTCCGGCTCGTCTTCGACGCCACCCCCGGCCCCGCGGTGGTGCTCGGCCTGGCCGACCTGGGGGAGCGGTTCCGGCTCGTGGCCAACGAGATCGACGTGGTCGCCCCGACCGCGCCGCTGCCCAAGCTCCCGGTCGCGCGCGCGGTGTGGAAGCCCCGGCCCGACCTGTCCACGTCGGCCGAGTCGTGGCTCACCGCAGGCGGACCGCACCACACGGTGTTGTCGTTCGCCGTCGGTACCGAGGAGCTTCAGGACCTCGCGGAGATGACGGGCACCGAACTGCTGGTGATCGACGGCGACACCACGGTGCGGCAGTTCACCAAGGAGGTTCGCTGGAACCAGGCGTACCATCGCCTGGCCCGTGGCTTCTAAAATCGGCGTGCGTTCCGTTTGCGGAACTGGTGAGGTGGGTGCATGACTGTACGAATCAGGCACATCACCGTCGACTGCGCGAAGTGCTACGACCTGTCGCTGTTCTGGGCCGCCGTCACCGGGTTCCGCGAGAACCCTGACGACCCGAACCTGCCCGAGCACACCGAGGCCGCTCTGGAGGCCCCGGACGGCTCGGCCGGGATGCTGTTCATCCAGGTGCCGGAAGGCAAGGCCGGCAAGAACCGCATCCACCTCGACCTGCAGCCCACCGACGCCGGCCGGGACGCGGAGGTCCAGCGGATCCTCGGCCTGGGCGCCACCATCGTCGGCGACTTCCGCAAGGAGGACGGCACCGGCTGGGTCACCATGGCCGACCCCGAGGGCAACGAGTTCTGCGTGGAGCGCAGCGCCACTGAACGCGCAGCTGGGCGCGCCGCGTCCTGACCTGTCCCTGCGCCGTTTCTTGCGGGCGGCGCAGGGACAGCTTGCATTTGCTGTGCCCAGCGCCGCTGGTGCGTGCTTGCTTCACGCTCGTTCAGGGCGGACGATGCAGCCATGCAGCGCGAGGAGCACAGCCTCACCGGTGGCGGCGGCGTCCGCATCGTCTACGACGCCTGGACGCCGTCGAGTGTCGAGGGTGTCGTCGTGCTCTCCCACGGCATGGGGGAGCACGCCCGGCGCTATGACCACGTCGTGGCCCGCCTCGGCGAGCTCGGCCTGGCCGTCTACGCACCCGACCACCGCGGCCACGGCCGCTCCGGCGGCAAGCGGATGTATGTGCGCAGCATCGATGAGTACACCGCCGATCTGCACCTGCTCTTCGGCGAGGTCGCGACCCGTCACCCCGGCCAGGTCCCATTCCTGCTCGGCCACAGCATGGGCGCCATGATCGCGCTTGCCTACGCCCTGGAGCACCAGGCGTCGCTGCGGGCCCTCGCGCTGTCCGGCACCCCGGTCGTGCCCGGCTCCGGCATCGGCAAGCCGGCGATCGCCGTCGCCAAGGTCCTCGGCCGCATCGTGCCCGCCACTCCCGTGCAGGCCCTCGACTCGAACTTCATCTCCAAGGACCCGGCCGTCGTCGCCGCCTACGACGCCGACCCCCTCGTCTACCACGGCAAGGTCCCCGCCGGCGTCGGCGGTGCCATGCTCACCACGATGGCGATGTTCCAGCGCCGCCTGCCGTCACTGACGCTGCCGACGCTGGTGCTGCACGGTGCGGAGGACCGGCTCGTCGACCCGGCGAGCAGCCGCCTCATCGCCGACACCGCCGGGTCCCAGGACCTCACCCTGCACATCTACGACGGGCTGCACCACGAGGTCTTCAACGAACCCGAGCGCGACCGCGTCCTCGACGACCTGATCGCCTGGTTCAAGATTCACTGAGCTCACACCACGGTGCCGGCGTCCGGGTTCGCGCTCTTGTCCGGTGCGGGCGCCGGTGCCGGTGCAGGTGCGGGTGTGTTTCCGGGGCGGCGCAGGAAGATCGCGGCGGCCCCGCCGAGCGGGATCAGCAGCCAGCACGACAGCAGCCGGTAGAGCAGCACCGCCGCGGCTGCGGTGATCGCCGTCGCGCCCGAGGCGGTCAGGCCGGCGACCAGGGCGGTCTCGATCACGCCGATGCCGCCGGGCGACAGCGGCACCTGCCGCACGATCTGGACACCCAGGTAGATGCCGGCGAGGGCGGGCAGGTCCACCGGCAGCCCCAGCGCGTGCGTGCACGCCGCCAGGCAGCCCAGGTCCGTCATCCAGTTCAGGGCCGCGTAGCCGACGACCGCCCACCAGTCCCGCCCGCGCAGCCCCGCGCCGGCCCGCCACGCGTCCCGGGCCGAGACGAGCAGGCGCTGCACGTACCGGCGCAGACGCCCCTGCCGGACGGGTGGGCGTGGACCGGCCTGATCGGTGGGCGCCCCGTCGAACAACCGGCGGCCGACGAAGACCGCGGCGGCGGTCAACCCGATGACGGCCGCCACGACCACCAGGGGACGCCAGGTCAGCTCGGTCGTGGTGCTGCCGTACGCGAGCAGCGCCGCGCCGCCGCCGGCGTAGATGAGAGCCAGGCCGCCGATCGACGCCAGGCCGGACACGATCGCGGTGACCGCGCCGAGCTCCTTGGGTGCGCCGGCCCGCTCGTACTCCCGGATCGCATACCCCGTCGAGACCGCGGCGCCGGCCGGCACCGAGATCGAGATGGCGGTCCGGGCCAGGGTGATCGCCAGCACGCGGCGGCGGCGCATCCGGGCGCCGAGGACCGCGAACAGGTAGTGCTGCTGACCGGCGAACGCGGCGATCGACCCGACCTGCAGCAAGATGGCGAGACCGACCCAGCCGGCCTCGGCGCCGGCCAGGGCGGAGAGCAGCTCGTGCGGGTCCGGCAGCCGCCCGCGCAGCCCGATCGCCGCCAGGACCAGCACCGCGACGACCACGAGCAGCAGCCGCAGCCACCGGCTCCGCCAGGTGCCGGGTGCCGCGGTGTCCGGCGACGGCGACTCGGACGGCGGCCACGACATCGTCTGATCTTCCCAAACGGCGTGACCTCGGCTGTCCGCGCCCCCTGACGCCTTCCGGCGGCGGTCGCCGGCGCCTTCTGGCGGCGGTCGCCGGCGCCTCCTGGCGGCCTCTTGTCGCCGTTCGGCACCGAACGGCGGGGCGGTGTGTGGCCGATCAGCGGCGAGCGGTCGGCTCGGCGGCGGTTCGGCGCGCCGATACCGCCCGGCCCGGCCACGACCCGCGACGACGCGGTGACCGAGCGGCGCTGATCGGAATCGTTTTAGCTGCTGCCGGGCCGCATTGCAGGAGGTTAGGCTCCGTTCATGCAAGTGATACAACTCGATGCCGGTGCCTCGTCGGCGGTGCGGCCATGACGACGGCGGACGCGGCGGTCGTGGTGCTCGACGAACGCGACTACCGGTACGGTGCGGGACCGCTGCGGCTGCGGGTCGAGGCGGTGGACCGCTCCGGTGCGATCGCGTTCGACGGCGAGCCGTGGCTGCCGGTGCGCGGGGTGCGGCTGCGCCGCGACGGGACCGAGGTCGGCCCCGTGCAGGTGCTCGTCCGGGCGGCGCAACTGCCGCCGGGCTGACCCGGACGGCGTGACGCAGGCGACCACGCGGGCGGCTTCCGGAAACCCGGATCGACCCTCATGATCATGGCTGTGTTCTCCCGTACGCGTGCTCCGTTGGTCAGGGTCGCCGTCGCCTTGCTCGTCCTGCCGCTGCTGCTCGGCTGTGGCTGCTGCAACCTGCCGAACCTGATCTTCGACGAGATCTTCGGCGGGCAGCGGCACACGTTCACCGAACAGGACCTGATCGGTGACTGGTCCAGCGACTGCGGCGGCACGGTGAGCATCCGCGCGGACGGCACGGCGACCGTCACCGACCTGCCGGTCGACAGCGTGCGCAACGACGCCGGTGACCTGGTGGAGAACAAGGTCAACGGCGAGTTCCGGTGGCAGATCCAGCCGGAGTCCGACGACACCGACCAGGAAGTGCGCTTCACGACCCCGCAGCACGGCGAGGAGGTCTTCGCCGCCCACGCGGAACGCGACTGGACCGGCTTCGACGACCTCGAGTACTACCTGTCCACGCCGGACGAACCCATCTACTGCGTGCTGAGCAAGTGACGTCGCATACGAGCCGGACGCTTGGGGCATACCGCAGGCATGACCCTCGCACCGGCTACACCCGCCGGCACCGGCCGCCCGCCGACGCTGCTCATCCTCGGGGCCGGCGGTGACCTGACCACCCGGCTGCTGCTCCCCGGCCTGGCCGGGCTGCTGGCCCACGGCGGAGGCGCCGGCCTCACACTGGTCGGCTGCGGCACCGACGACTGGACCGACAGCCAGTGGCGCGAGCACGTCACCGCCGCGTTCGCCGACGGCGCCGCCACGGACGTGGTCCACTCGTCGCGATACCGCAAGGCCGACGTCACCGACCCCGCCGACCTCACCCGCCTGCTGCGCGACTGCGACGGCACCCCGGTGCTGTACTTCGCCCTGCCGCCGGCGGTGACCGTGCGGGCCTGCCAGGCACTGACCGGCATCGACGTGCCGGAGGGCACCCGCCTGGTGCTGGAGAAGCCGTTCGGCACCGACGCGGCCGCCGCCGCCGACCTCAACGGGCTGCTGACCAGGATCGTCCCCGAGCGGCAGATCTTCCGGGTGGACCATTTCCTCGGCATGTCGACGGTACTGAACATCCTCGGCCTGCGGTTCGCCAACCGTATCGTCGAACCCCTGCTCAGCAACGCCCACGTCCAGCAGGTCGAGATCGTCTTCGACGAGGACCTGGGGCTGGAGGGCCGGTCCGGCTACTACGACCACGCGGGCGCCTTGGTCGACATGGTGCAGAGCCACCTGCTGCAGGTACTCGCCCTGCTCACGATGGAGCCACCGGCCGCGCTGACCGCCGATGACCTGCGCGACCAGAAGGCACTGGTGCTGCGCGCGACCAGGGTCTGGCAGGACGACCCGGTGCGGTTCACCCGCCGGGCCCAGTACACCGCCGGCACCGTGGGCTCGCGGCAGCTCCCCGGGTACCGCGACGAACCCGGCATCGCGGCCGGCAGCAGCACCGAGACCCTCGCCGAGGTCGCCTTCACGGTCGACACGTGGCGGTGGGCCGGCGTGCCGTTTGTGCTGCGCTCCGGCAAGGCACTGGGCCGGCCACGCAAGGAGGTCGTGGTCACGTTCGCACCGCCACCGAAGGTGCCGGCCGGCTTCACCGGCCACGACCGGCCCGACCGGCTCCGCATCGGCCTGCACCCCGACCGCCTGCAACTGGACCTCAACCTCAACGGCCCCGGCGACCCGGCCCGGCTCGACCCCGTCACCTTGCAGGCCGACTTCGGCGCAGGCGCCCTCCTGCCCTACGGCGAGGTCCTCGACGGCGTCCTCACCGGCGACCCGACCCTGTCGGTGCGCGGCGACACCGCCGTGCAGTGCTGGCACATCATCCAGCCGGTCCTGGACACGTGGCGCGCGGACCGCGTACCCCTGCACACCTACACCGCAGGCAGCAACGGCCCCGCCGGCTGGCCCTCCTCGCTTGTTCCCTGACATGCCGTGTGGTTCCGCTCACGTGGCGTGATGGCGCTGGACGTGGGGGTGTGCGGGTTCGAGAATGGTGGGGTAGCGCCTACCGGGGGGAGGCGGCGCATGCCACGGCCGTATTTTTCTTTGGATGCACCGGATTCCGGGTCTTCGGGGTTGTCGGGTTCGATTGATTGGGATGCGCGTTTTGCTGCGCAGCGGGCTGCGTGTGTGCGGCGGCGTGAGGAGAGGTTGCGGGTTCGGGCGGAGTTCGCGGAGGCTCGGGCGTACGGGTTGGCGGCGCGTCATGCGACGAAGCTGACGCGGTTGCGGAACGCTCGGTTGTTGGCGGAGCTGGACGCTGCCGCGCCAACCCCGGCCCACCCCGCGCACGGCACTCCTGCGCGCCGGCCAGCGGTCGCCGCTCGCCCGCCAGTGCCTGAGGACCCGGCACCCGCGCCAGTTCGTCCCGCACCCCTGCCGGCACCCGCACCCGAGCCGCAGGCTACGGCACCCGCGTCAGTTCGTCCTTCGCCCGCTCCTGCGCCCGCCCCTGCCCCTGCGCCCGCGCCCGCCACTGTGCCTGCGCGTGACCCTGTGCCTGCGCTTGCTGCGGCGCGGGAGAGCCGGCGGCATGGACATGGGACCGCACCTGCTGGGCGTAACTCGCGGGGCAGTCGGCAGGCGTCCCCCGGAACGCATCCGGAGCGTCGGGCGCGGAGCTTTTCCTGTGTCGGTCGGGCGGGCCGACCGGGCGTGTCGTCGGGCCTTGAAGACCGGCTTCGCGGATCAGGCGTGGCGATCGGTCGTGGGCCGCCGGACGGTGAGTGGTCAGTGTTTCGCGGGGGTGGGGCAGGGCGGGTGGAATGCGGGGGCGGTGTGCGCCGTTACATCCGTTCATGAACGACGTCATGGCTGAGTACCGCAGGGGAGTCCTCTACTTCGACGCCGGCGACCCGATCGAGGCCGCGAAGATCCTCTGCGCTGTCCTGGACGAGGAGCCGGCGAACGCGGAGGTGCGGCTGTGGCTGGCCCGTGCGTACTTCGCCTCGGCGCAGCTGCACCGTGCCGAGACGCATCTGCGTGCGCTCGTGGACCGTGACCCGACCGACCATTACGCCCACCACTTGCTGGGGCGCACTTTGGAGCGGCAGAACAAGCCTCGCGAGGCGCTGCCGTTCCTGCGGCTGGCTTCGGCGATGGCCACTGTCCCCGACTATGCCGACGCCGTCCGTCGGGTGGAAGGCGCCTGCTGACCCATCCCGCCGACGCCGTTCGACGCGGCGGTCTGGGCTGGGCGGTCCGGGCTGGGCGGTCCGGGCTGGGCGGTCCGGGCGGGCAGGGCGGTTCAGCGGAGCAGCGCTGGTCAACGGAGCAGGGCTGGGCGGGGTGGTGGTGGGAGCAGGGCGATGGTGAGGGCGAGGAACGTGACGAGGGCGAGTCCGGTCAGGGCGCCGTCGCCGACCTCGTCCCAGTCGAACGGGTCGCTCCACCAGCTGTCGTCGACCCACCCTGCGGGCACATCTGCGTCCGCCGCGATCTGGAGCGGCGGCGGCGGGTGTACCAGCGGCGGCGGCAACCACGGTGGCTCGCGGTCCGGGCGATAGTCGGTCAGGTGGAGCGTTGAGACGTGGAGCACCTGGGTGGTTGGTGGTTCGGGGCTGAAGCGGAACTCGCCGCCGCGGGCCCAGACGACCGGCACGGCGAGTGCGACGAGCGCGGCGGCCGCGAGTGCCGTGCCCCGGCGTGAGCTGCGCAGGTTCTGGCAGGCAGTGACGGTGCCGGCCACCACCGCCAGCAGGACCGGGGCCGTGGCGAGGAGCAGGCCGGCGAGGTCGCGGGACTCCGTGACTGGGAGCTGGCCGTAGCGGTCCGCCTGCCACATCGGCCTGGTTGCTACCGCCGCGACCAGCGCGGTGACCGCGACGGTGCCGGCCGCCGCCAGGCGCGGGCGCCACCAGTCCGAGCCGCGACGCGGCCTGCGCCCGTCCAGCCTGCGTCCGTCCAGCCTGCGCCCGTCCGGCCGCGGCCCGTACGGCCTCGCGGAGGGCGGGTGCTGGGCGGGCGGGTGTGGGGTCAGGAGGCCGAGGTCGAGCGTGACAGGGCCGGTGGCAGGGTCGGGGGCGGGCGGGGGTTCCAGCAGGTCGAGCACCCGGGTACGGCGGTCCGCGTACCAGGTACGCAGGCGCGTCTCGAGCCGCACGCGCAGCGCGTGGAGCCGCTCCTCGGTGCCGTGCTCGGGCAGCAGTGCGGCCGCCGACAGGCCGAGGACCGCGGCCGTGAGCAGTGCCGCCTCGAGACGTGCCTGGCCAAGGGCAACGGGGGCCTCGGTGAGGAAGAACGGCCAGCCCAGGCCGCCGCCGCGGTACTCGACCTCGGCGACCAGTCCGGCCACGGCCGTCAGCCCGGACAGCAGGGCGAGGCTGCGCAGGGTGCCAGTTGCTGCACGTACCGTGTCGGCGATGGCGACCACGAGCAGTGATGCTGCGGTGAGGGTCGCCGACCATGGCACGGGGTGGTGGGTGAGCAGGCCCAGGATGTGCGCCGAAGCGAACGCCAGGACCAACCACCGTGACGCGTTGTCGACCAGCACGCCGGCGATCATGTCACCGGGTCGGCTGCCCCCGTGTCGGCTATCTGGGCGGGACCAGCGCAGATCGCTTGCTCGCGCCGGTCACAGGCCCTTCAGTAGCTCCGCCTTCAGGGCCGCGAACTCGGCGTCGGAGATGGCGCCGCTGGCGTGCAGGGCGGCCAGGCGTTGCAGCGCCTCGACCCGGTCCTGCGGCTGACCCGCAGCGAAAGGCTGGGCCGCGGCGAAAGGCTGGGCCGTGGCGGGAGGCTGAGCTGCGGCGAAGGACTGGGCCGCGGCTGCGTTGGTCTCGCGCAGGCGATTGGTCTCCCAGTTGAGCTGGTTGGTGCGGCGGTTCATCGCCTCGAGGTCGAAGCGCGGGTCGCCTTCCAGGTCGAAGATGACCTTCAGGGTGGACGCCTCGTACTTCACCTGGACGACGTCCGCCTCGACGGGCTTGCGCTCGGCGATGTAGAACGCCTGCCGGACGTGCGCCTGGAACGGGGCTCGATCCTGCGGCCGGACCTCCAGCACGAAGTCGTACCGGGGTTTCTCGTTGGAGCTGAACGTGGAGTGTTCCTTCGCGGACAACACCAGCGCCTGTGCGGTGAGGCCGTGCTTGCGGATCCGGCGGTTGTCGAACATGGCTGCACTGTAATGATCATTTCGGGCCGGCGGTCCTTCCGGCGGTGTCGGTGTTGCGACCGGCGCCACTCGCTGTGAGCGATCACAGCGATCGCGGCGCGATCGGCATCGATGGACTTCTTGACATCACAGTCATGGACGTCAACACTTCGTCATACCCCAGAAACATTCAGACCGCCGCCCGCAGGAGAGACTTGTGAGCGCTAACATCGAGCAGGACAGATGCGGATAGCCGCGATGACGGTACTGTCCGTCACAGCCGCGGGCGTCCTCGTGGCGCTCACCGGCGCGCCGGCCGCCGCCGCGACCGTGCCGACCGGGGCGGTGTCGCTGGAGTCCGTCAACTATCCCGGCCGGTATGTCCGGCACCTCGACCTCCTCGGCCGCATCGACCCGGTCACCGCCGCGAGCACCGCCCAGACGAAGGCGGACGCCACCCTCACCGTCGTCAACGGCCTCGCGTCGCCGGGCTGCTACTCGTTCCAGACGAAGAGCGGCCTGTTCCTGCGGCACCGGGACTTCCGGCTGCGGGTCGACGCCAACACCGGTGACCCGAGCTTCCGCGCGGACGCCACCTTCTGCGCCGCCGACGGCGACCGGGCCGGCTCGGTGTCGCTCGTCTCCTACAACTATCCGGCGCGACGGATCCGGCACCGGGACTTCGCGCTGTGGCTGGACCCGATCGCGGCGAACGCGGACAGCTCGTTCCGGGTCGTCGCCCCGTGGGCGCCGAAGACCGCCCGCAACCCGGTGATCCCGGGGCTGTTCGCGGACCCGCAGCTCGCCAGCTTCGGCGGCCGCTACTACCTGTACCCGACCACCGACGGGTACGCGGGCTGGAGCGGCACCTACTACAAGGCGTTCTCCTCCACCGACCTGGTCACCTGGACCGACCACGGCGTGATCCTCGACCTCGCGCCGGACGTGTCGTGGGCGGACAACTCCGCCTGGGCGCCTGCCGTCGCGACCGCGGGCGGCCGGTACTACCTGTACTTCAGCGGCGGACTCGCCACCGGCAACACCACCAAGCAGCTCGGTGTCGCGGTCTCCGCCTCGCCGACCGGACCGTTCCGCGACGCACTGGGCCGCCCCCTGGTGTCCGGCGGGCAGTTCCCGGGCGGGCAGGTCATCGACCCGGCGGTGTTCACCGACGACGACGGCCGGTCCTACCTGTACTGGGGGCAGGGCGTCGCCCGCACGGTCCCGCTGAACGCCGACATGATCTCGTTCGACCCGGCGCAGGTCCGCACGATCACGCCGGCCGGCTACAACGAGGCGCCGTTCGTGTTCAAGCGCAACGGCACCTACTACTTCATGTGGTCCGAGAACGACACCCGCAGCGAGGACTACCGCGTCGCGTACGCCACCGGGCCGTCGCCGCAGGGGCCGTGGACCAACCGCGGGGTCGTGCTGAGCAAACGTCTGGATCAGGGGATCCGGGGGACCGGGCACCACTCGGTCGTGCGGGCGCCCAGCACCGACGTCTGGTACATCGCCTACCACCGCTTCGCCGTGCCCGCCGGCAACGGCACCAACCGGGAGACCGCCATCGACCGGATGCAGTTCAACGCCGACGGCACCATCCAACCCGTCGTGCCCACGCTCTGAAATCCCCGCCTGAAAGCGAGACCCACACATGCTGAAACGGATGGGCACGTTCCTCGCGCTCGCCTGCCTGATCTTCGCGTCCTGGTCGGCCACCGCACCGGGGAAGGCCAACGCGCTCGACCCGTTCACCGGGTACCTGATGGTGCACTTCACCGGCGAGACCGCCAATGGTGAGCAGATCTACCTCGCGCACAGCAAGGACGGCCTGCACTGGAACGACCTGAACAGCAGCGGTCCGGTGCTGCTGTCCACGGTGGGCACCCGCGGCGTGCGCGACCCGGCGATCGTCCGTTCGCCCGCCGGCGACCGGTACTGGATCATCGCGACCGACCTGCGCATCGCCTCCGGTACGTCGTGGGGTGACGCGTCCAGCCGGGGCAGCACCTCGCTCGTCGTGTGGGAGTCCCGTGACCTGGTGGCCTGGTCCGCGCCGTGGCTGATCAACGTCGCGGGCGGCATCTCCGGCGCCGGTGACGCGTGGGCGCCCGAGGCGATCTGGAACCCGGCCACCAACGACTACGTCGTGTACTGGGCGACGAACTCGGCCCGCAACGGCGTGACCAAGCACCGGATCTTCGCCGTGCGCACCAGCGACTTCCGCACGTTCACCGCGCCGCAGCTGTATCTGGAGCGCGGCAGCGGGCAGGGCGTCATCGACACGCAGATCGTCGAGGTGCCCGGCAGCGTCGGCGGTTACCGGTATTACCGGGCCTCCGCCGACGGCCAGATCACCATCGAGGGCGGCAACGCGATCCTCGGCGCCTGGACCACCATCGGCAACCTGTCGCACCTGGGCATCTCCAACGGCGCCACCGGGGGCAACGTGGTCGAGGGCCCGATGTGGGCGCAGTTCAACGGTCGCAACGAGTGGAACCTGTGGCTCGACCAGTACGCCACCGGCCGCGGCTACATGCCGGTCAGCTCGACGAACCTGGGCAGCACGCAGAACTTCCGCACCCGCACCGACTACAGCCTCGGCACCGACCGCAAGCGGCACGGCTCGATCCTCAACCTGACCGCCGCCGAGGAGACCCGGGTCCTGGCGAAGTGGGGCACCACCGCGGCCGCCAGCCGCATCCAGCCCTACAACTACCAGGACCGGTACGTGCGGCACGCGAACTTCGACGTGCGCATCGACGCTTCGGTGAGCCCAGCGCAGGACGCGCAGTTCCGGATCGTGCCGGGGCTGGCCAACGCGTCGGGGTACGTGTCGTTCGAGTCGGTGAACTTCCCCGGGTACTTCCTGCGGCACTATGCGTTCGACTTCGTCCTGGCCGCCAACGACGGCACGTCGACGTTCGCCGGTGATGCCACCTTCCGGCAGGTCGCCGGGCTGGCGGACGCGTCGTGGTCGTCGTTCCAGTCGTACAACTACCCAGACCGCTACCTCAGGCACTCCAACTACCTGCTGAAACTGGAGACGATCGGCACCGCCCAGGCGCGCGGCGACGCCACGTTCCGCGTGACCGGAGCGTCGTGATGCGGGCCCTGAGAACGTTGCGGGACATGAGAGCGGCCGCGGTGCTCGTCCTGCTGGTGAACGCGCTCGCGGTCGCCGCGTCGGCACCGGAACCGGCGCAGGCGTGGAACAACGGCGTCGCGACCACCCCGCCGATGGGCTGGAACAGCTACGACTCTTACAACTGGAACGTCACCGAGGCGCAGGTGAAGGCGAACGCGGACTACATGCGCGACAACCTGCGCCAGTACGGGTGGCAGTACATCGTCGTCGACTGGGCCTGGTACTACCCGGGCAGCGGCACCGGCAGCCCGAACCAGGACGCCAACCTGCAGCCGCGGCTGCGGCTGGACGGCAACGGGCGGCCGCTGCCGGACACCGTGCGGTTCCCGTCCGCCGCCGGCGGCAACGGGTTCAAGCCGCTCGCGGACTACCTGCACGCCGCCGGGCTGAAGTTCGGCGTGCACCTGATGCGGGGCATCCCGCGCCAGGCCGTCGCCGACAACCTGCCGATTCTCGGCACCGGCTACACCGCGAACCAGATCGACAACACCACCACCGCGTCCTGGCTGAACCTCAACTGGGGCCTGGACATGAGCCACCCGGGCGCCCAGGCGTACCTCGACTCGCTGTTCCGGCTCTACGCGAGCTGGGGCGTCGACTACGTCAAGGTCGACGACATCGCCGCCCCGACCTACCGGCAGGCCGAGGTGGAAGGGTACCGGCTGGCGATCGAGCACAGCGGCCGGCCGATGGTGCTGAGCCTGTCCCCAGGGCCGACGCCCCTGGCCAGCGGCGCGCACGTGGCGGCCAACGCGCACCTGTGGCGGATCGTCAACGACCTGTGGGACAACTGGGGCTCCCTCGACGCCCTGTTCGACAAGCTGCGGGACTGGACCCCGTTCCGGTCCATCGGGGCGTGGCCCGACCCCGACATGATCCCGATCGGCCGGCTCGCCAAGCAGGGACCGGTCGGGTCACCGCGCTACTCCGGCCTCACCGCGGATGAGCAACGCACCCTGATGACGCTGTGGTCGATCAACCGGGCCCCGCTCATGTGGGGCGGCAACCTCACCGAGAACCGCGCGGCCGAGCTGGCGCTCATGACCAACGCCGCGGTGCTCGCCGTCGACCAGAACAGCACGAACAACCGGCAGCTGACCGGCGGGACCCGGCAGGTCTGGGCCGCGGACGTGCCCGGGAGCGACCACCGGTACGTCGCGCTGTTCAACCGGGAGTCCGCCGCCGCAACCGTCTCGGTCAACCTGGCCGACCTCGGCATCGGCTCGGCCACCGTCACCGACCTGTGGTCGGGTGCGAGCCTCGGCACCGTCACCGGGACCCTGGCACGGTCGATCCCGGCGCATGGCGCGGCGCTGCTCCGGGTGGCGCCGCAGACCACGGTGCCGACGACACCGGCGTACACCCTGACCGCCCGGCACAGCGGCAAGCTGGCCGACGTGTTCGACGGCGCGACCACCGACGGCGCCAACGTCGTGCAGTGGGCGGCGAACGGCCAGGCGAACCAGCGCTGGCAGTTCCGCGACGTCGGCGGTGGCTACTACCAGGTGGTGGGCGCCGCCAGCGGCAAGTGCCTCGACGTCAACGGCGGGGTGAGCGCCACCGGCGACGGCGTGAAGGTCGTGCAGTGGACCTGCCACACCGGCACGAACCAGCAGTGGCGGCTGCAGGACGCCGGCTCCGGCTACGTCCAGCTCGTTGCCCGGCACAGCGGCAAGTGCCTGGACGTGTTCAACGCGGCCACGAGCGACGGTGCCCAGCTCGTGCAGTGGACCTGCGGCGCGGGCGCCAACCAGCAGTGGCGGCGCGCCGCGGCCTGACCGGGACCCGGGGTGGCCGCGCGGTCACCCCGGGGCGGCGCCGCGGCCCAGCACCGGGACCCAGGGTGGTCGTGCGGTCACCCCGGGGCGGCGCCGCGGCCCAGCGTGAACCGGAACGTGGCCCCCTCGCCCAGGACGCTGTCCACGGCCAGGTCGCCGCCGTGGTCGCGGACGATCTGCCGGGCGATGGTGAGACCGAGCCCGCTGCCGCCGGTGGCGCGGTCGCGGGCCGGGTCGGCGCGCCAGAAGCGCTGGAAGACGAACGGCAGGTCGGCGGGGGCGATGCCGCAGCCGGTGTCGCGGACCTCGACCGTGAACCGGTCCGCGTCGGGGAACGCGCGCAGGGTCACGTGACCGCCGGGGTCGGTGTACCGGATGGCGTTGCCGATGAGGTTGCCGAGCACCTGACGGAGCCGGTCGTGGTCGGCGTGCACGGGCAGCGGGCCGGCGGTCTCCGCGGTCAGCCGGACGCCGGCGGCCTCGGCGACGGCCAGGTGCGCGACCCTTGCCGTGTCGACGAGGTCGGCGAGGTCGAAGTCGCTGCGGCGGTACGTGAGATGCCCCGCCTCGGCGAGGGTCAGGTCCTGCAGGTCGTCGAGGATGCGCCGCTGCAGGACGGCCTCGTCGTGCAGCGAGCCGAACAGCTCCCGGCTCGGCGCGACCAGCCCGTCCTGCAGCGCCTCCAGGTAGCCGAGCAGGTTCGACAGCGGCGTGCGCAGCTCATGGGCGACGCTGGCGACCAGCCGGCGCTGCGCCTGCTCCGCGGCCTGCACCGCCGACGCCATCCGGTTGAACGACTCCGACAGCTGCCCGAGCTCGTCCCGCCCGACGGACTTCACCCGCGCGTCGAGGTCGCCGCCGGCGAGGCTCCGCGACGCGGCGGTGAGGTCGCGCACCGGCCGGCTCACGTGCCGGGCGATGATCGCCGTGCCCAGGATGACCAGGACCAGCACGCCGCCGCCGGCGATCAGGCCCGGCCGGCGGATGAGGGTCGCCGCGTCGTCCGCGACGGCACCGAGGTACAGCTGCAGCGGCTCGGGCGCGAAGGTGGCGACCCGTTCGCCGAACGCCTTCGTCAGGCACGCCGCGGTGTCCTTCTCACCCCGGCAGCCGACGACATACGACGCGTCGCCCTCCGCGTCCACGGCGGCGGCCTCCCGGACCTGCTGGCCGCAGCCGAGATCCTCGGACTTGCCGTTGCCGACCGGGATGCCGTACTGGTTGGTGACGAGCGCCGGTGGCGTGGTGAACTGGTCGGTGAGGCAACGGGCGAACAGCACCGTCTGCCGGAACTCGACGATGTTCTGCATCGTCGCCGCCTCCAGCTTGTAGCCGAGTTTCGCCTCGAGGTCCGCAGATGCCCGGGCGGCGGCCAGGTCGGCCGGCGGGAAGACGAGCGTCGGGCGCGGGTCGATCAGCGCCGGCGAGCTGATCACCGCGCGGGCGGCCCGGTTGGCCAGGTGGTCGCTGTCGACGGTCACCTGGCCGTAGAGGTTCGTCAAGCGGATCCGCTGCTGGTTGGCGTTCGACAGCCGTTGCACCACCTTGTCGATGCCGGCCCAGGTGCCGTGCCGCAACGCGTAGGCGCGGAAGGTCTCCACGGTGCTGAGCTCGTTGCGGGTCGCGGTCTGCTGGGCCTCGGCGAACTGCGCGGCGGCGAGCCGCACGCTCAGCCACGCGGTCAGCCCGACCGCGGTGACGGCGATCAGCAGCACCAACCCGAAGACCCGAAATCTGAAGCTCATGCGGCCTCGTTCAGCCGGTAGCCGCGGCCGTACACCGTCTGCACGTAGCGCGGTTCGGCCGGGTCGGACTCGATCTTCTTGCGCAGGTTGACCACGTGCGCGTCGACGGTGCGCTCCGAGACGTCGCGCTCGAACCCGAAGACCCGGTTGATGATCTCGCCGCGGGTGAACACCCGGCCCGGCTCGCCCGCCAGCAGCTCCAGGATGCCGAACTCCTTCGCGGTGAGCACGACCACCGCGCCGTCGACGCGGACCTCGAAGCGGCCGGCGTCCACCGCCAGGTCCCCGACGCGCAGCACCTGCTGGTGGCCGGGGCTGCCGATGCCGGAGCGGCGCAGCAGCGCCCGCACCCGCGCCGCCAGCTCCCGCGGGCTCACCGGCTTCGTCATGTAGTCGTCGGCGCCCAGGTCCAGGCCGAGCAGCAGGTCGTCCTCGGTGGAGCGGGCCGTGACCAGCAGGATGGCCACGGTCGACTCGGCGCGGATGATCCGGCACACGTCCAGGCCGTCGACCAGCGGCATCATCACGTCCAGGACGAGCAGGTCGGGCCGGCGGGACCGGCACTGCTCCAGCGCCAGCCGGCCGTTGGGCACGGTCAGCACGCTGTGGCCGTCCCGCTCCAGGTACAGCCGGATCAGCTCGGCCTGCTTCGGGTCGTCGTCGGCGACCAGGATCCGTGCGCTCATCGCCGATCATTGTCGCGCGCAGAGTGTGAAGAACCTGCGAAACCCCGGCCGGGTTTCGATCCGGCCGATGGTTCTTCATCAGTTCCCAACGACCGGCTCCCTACCTTCACCGACATGTGTGGATTCCTGGTGTTCGTGAGCACGGACGGCACGGTTGCGGTGGACGACCTCGCCGCAGCGCTGGAGCTCCTGCGCCACCGCGGGCCCGACGAGACCTCGCTGCACCTGGACAGCGGCGCCGCGTTCGGGTTCCAGCGTCTCGCCATCGTCGATGTCGCGCACAGTCACCAGCCGGTGTCGTGGGGCACCTGGACCGTGGTGTTCAACGGCGAGTTGTACAACTACCGGCAGCTGCGGGCCGAGCTGGTCCGCGACCACGGCGCCGTCTTCGCCACCGAGGGGGAGGCGGAGACGCTCGCCGCGGCGTTCCACCACTGGGGGCCGTCGGCCGTGCGCCGGCTGCGCGGCATGTTCGCCGCCGTCCTGCGGGACCGGGCCACCGGCACCGTGCACGCGATCCGCGACCCGTTCGGCATCAAACCGCTCTACCACCTGCAGACCCCGGACGGGCTGTACCTGGCCAGCGAGAAGAAGGCGCTGCTGCCGTTCGCGGGCGCCGCGACCCGGGTCGACACGGCGGCGCTGTCGCACTACCTGACGCTGCAGTACGTGCCGGAGCCGGCGACCCTGCACCCGGCGGTGCGCCGGCTCGCCGCCGGGCACGCCCTGACCTGGACACCGGTGACGCCAGGGACGCCGGTCCGGATCGAGGCATACTTCCGGCACTCGCTGCGGCCGTCGGCGCGGCCCGCGCAGGACGCGATCGCCGCCGTGCGCGACGCGCTGCGCGACAGCGTCCACGCCCACCTGCAGTCCGAGGTGCCGCTCGGCGCGTTCCTGTCCAGCGGCATCGACTCGACCGCCGTCGTGGCCCTCGCCCGGGAGAAGCACCCGGGGATCCGCACGTTCACGGTGGGCTTCGACGACGAGCGCTACAGCGAGATCGAGGCCGCGTCGCAGACCGCGGCGGCCCTCGGCGTGGAGCTGACCGCGACCCTGGTGCGCGACGCCGACGTGATCGCGGCGCTGCCGCGCATCGTGTGGCACCTCGACGACCCCGTCGCCGACCCGGCGGTCGTGCCGCTGTACTTCCTGGCCCGCACCGCCGCCCGCGACGTCACCGTGGTGCTGTCCGGGGAGGGCGCGGACGAGCTGTTCGCCGGGTATGAGATCTACCGCGAGCCGGCCGCGCTTGCCGGGGTCGCCGCGCTGCCCGCGCCGCTGCGCCGGGGGCTGCGGGCCGTGTCGGCGGTGCTGCCGGAGGGGGTGCGCGGCAAGAGCTTCCTCGAACGGGCCACCACGCCGATCGACGAGCGCTACTACGGCAACGCCCGCATCTTCGGCCCCGCGGAGAAGGCCCGCCTCATGCGTGGCCCGGCCGACCCGCACACGACGGTCACGGCCCCGCTGTACGAGGCGGCGGCCGACCTCGACGACGTCGCCACCATGCAGTACGTCGACCTGCACACCTGGCTGCCCGGCGACATCCTCACCAAGGCCGACCGGATGTCGATGGCGCACTCCCTGGAGCTGCGGGTGCCGTTCCTGGACCGGGCCGTCTACGCCGCCGCGGCGGCGCTGCCGACGTCGCTGAAGCTGGCCAGGACCACGAAGTTCGCCCTCCGCGAGGCGATGCGCGGCATCGTGCCGGACGCGGTCGTCGACCGGCGCAAGCTCGGCTTCCCCACCCCGACCAGGGTCTGGCTGCGCGGCGACGTCGGTGTCTGGGCCGGTGACGTGTTCGCCGACGCCGGCGTGGACCACCTGCTGGACCTCGGCCACGCCCAGCGCCTGCTCGCCGCGCACCGGCGCGGCGACGCCGACCATTCGCGCAAGATCTGGACCGTGCTGATGTTCTGCCTTTGGTACGCCCAGCAGAACACCCCACGCCCACGACGTGCTCGCTCCCAGGTGATTTCCCGTTCCCAGGGGGAACACTCAGAGTAAGACCGATACTACAAAGAGTAGGTGTGGAGGTGTAGACGGATGAGCGGTAGGACGGACCCGGGACAGCTCGCGGCGCGGCGCCGCCTCGCTGCCGTCGGGCGGGCCCGCGCCAACCTGGCGGGCTGGCAGCCGTCCGTGCAACGCCTCGCCGACCTGATCGTCGAGGCGGCCGGGGTGCCGGTGTCCGTCGTGTCGCTGGTCACCGCCGACAGCCAGGTCATGCTCGGCTGCGCCGGTGGTGAGGGCTCCGCCGGCGCCGCGTTCGAGATCCCGCTGTCGGCGTCGCTGTGCCGCGAGGTCGTCGTCACCGGCCTGCCGTTCATCGCGCGGGACACCGCCGCCGATGCCCGGTTCGCCGGCACCGACCCGGTGCTCGTGCACGGGATCCGGGCGTACGCCGGCTTCCCCGTCGCCGACGAGGACGGCCTGATCCTCGGGGTCGTCTCCGTCGCCAAGTATGAGCCGCACGAGTGGACGGTGGCGCAGCTGTCCACCGTCGACAACGCCGCGCAGCTGTTCGCGGAGCTGCTCGGCGGCGCCAACGCCGCCGCCGGCGGCAACCGGGCCGTGCAGGAGCAGCGGGCGTTCCTCGACGCGGTCGCCGCGGTCCGGGACGGGACCGGACCGCGGCGGGTGGAGCAGCTGCGGCGCTGCCAGCTCAGCGTCGCCCGGGCCATGGCCGAGGCGTCCGACACCCGCACCGCCGGGCAGGCCGTCCTGACCGCGGTCAACGAGGCGCTCGGCTGGCCGTATTCGGAGCTGTGGTGCTACGACCCGGCAGCCGGCACGATGCGCCCGCTCGCCCAGTGCCACCGGGCCGGCTTCGGCCCCCCGCCGCAGGTGCCGCCGCGGCTGGCCACCGGCGTGGGCCTGGCCGGCCGGGCCTGGTCGGCGGACGGGCCGGTGTGGGTCGAGGACGTCGACCGGGCCGGCCTGCTGGTGCAGGACCCCGCCGCGGACCTGGTGCTGCGCTCCGCGGTCGTGGTGCCCGTGTGCAGCGGCGAGGACTGCTTCGCCGCCCTCGTTTGGTGCTCCGCCGCCGCCGAGGCGCCCGACGACCTGCTGTCGGTGCTGCTCACCGGGATCGCCGCCGAGGTCGGCCAGCACCTGCAGCGGCGCCGCGCCGAGGGCCTCGCGCTGCAGCTGGCGCGCAGCCGCCACGAGTACGTCCGGCTGGTCGGGCACGAGCTGCGCACGCCGCTGACGTCGATCGCCGCGTGCACCGAGCTGCTCAGCGCGTTCGGCGACGAGCTGCCCGGCGACGCGCGGGAGCTCCTCGAGGCCGTCACCCGTAACAGCGACCGGCTCCGGCACATCATCAACGCGCTGCTCGACCTCGCCGCCCTGGACAGCGGCCACGTCGTGCTGCGGCACACCGGCTTCGACCTCGCCGCCACGGTCCGCGCCGCCGCCGCGTGCCCCGGTCCCGCCGAGGGGCCGGTGCGCGTGCACGTCAAGGCGCCCGACGTCCTCATGGTCGAGGCCGACGAGCCCCGCATCCGCGACGTCGTGCGTGCCCTGCTCGGCAACGCCGTCATGTACAGCCACCCGGGCGGCGACGTCTCCGTCACCCTCACCACCGCCGGCGACCACGCGTGCCTGACCGTCGCCGACACCGGCATCGGCATCCCACCCAACGAGCTCGACCAGGTCTTCGAACGGTTCCAGCGCAGCTCCCGGGTCCGTGACCTGGGAATTCCCGGCCTGGGCCTCGGCTTGGCGACGAGCCGGACGGTCCTGGAGCGCCACCGCGGCACCATCACGGTGCGCGAGACCCCGGGCGGCGGCACCACCGCCGAGGTCCGCCTCCCGCTGCGCCAGCACTGACGCGGCGCGCGGCCGGGGAAGGGCTACTCGGGGTCGGGGAGCGCGGCCAGGATGGCGGCCCGGGTGGGGCGGCGGTCGATCTCCATGAAGCGACCGGCGCCGGCGAGCGGGCCGAAGCCGGAGCGGCGGTACACCTCGTGGGCGTCGCGGGTGGCGAGCAGGAAGCGTTGCAGCCCGGCGGCGGACAGGTCCGCGACGATGCTGTCGACGAGCCACTGGCCGAGGCCGCGGCCGCGGTGGTCGGCGGCGACGAACACGTCGCAGATCCAGGCGAACGTGGCGCCGTCGGTGACCGCCCGGGCGAAGGCGACCTGGGTGTCGTCGTGCCACACGGCGTAGGGCAGCGAACCCGTGATCGACCGGGCGACGACGTCGTGCGCGCGGCCGGCGGCCCAGTAGGACTCCTCGGACAGCCAGCGGTGCACGAGGTCGACGTCGACGCGGGCCGGGTCGGTGGTGAGGACGTAGCCGTCCCGGGACCGGGGACGCCCGCTCATCGGGAACGCAGCCAGTGCAGGGCCTCGACGGCGTGGCGCATGACGGTGATGTGCCCCTCCGACGGGATGATCCGCGCCGACGCGGTGGGCAGCTGGGCGGCGAGCCGGGTGGCGTGGACGCTGGGCACCATGCGGTCGGCGGCGCCGTGCATGAGCAGGACCGGCGCGGTGACGGCGGCGAGCGGGAAGCCCCAGGGGTGCACGAACGCCAGGTCGTCGTCGACCAGCGGGGCCGGCCCGGCGACGAGGGCGGCGGCCACGATCTCGCCGAACCAGGCCCAGTCGGTCTCCAGGGCCTGCCAGTCGGCGGGCAGGAAGCCGATGTCGACCGCATCGTCCGGGGTCGCCGCGTGCTGCTCCTTCGCGGCGCGGCCGGCGAGTGCGGCGCGCAGTGAGGCGACCCCGCCGTCGGCCATGCCGGCGAAGTAGTCGTCGTTTTCGCCGGTGTACGGGCTGAGCGCCGACACGCTCACGGCTGCCGTGACCCGGTCGGGCAGCAGTGCGGCGCAGGCGAGGGCGTGCGGGCCGCCGCCGGAGTGGCCCATGACCGCGAACCGGTCGACGCCGAGCGCGTCGGCGACCGCAGCGGCGTCGGCGGCGGCCGAGGCGACGGTGCGGTCCGGCCGCGGGGTCGAGCCGCCGTAGCCGGGCCGGTCGTAGGAGATCCAGCGGATGCCGAGCGGCTCCGACGCGGCGAACAGCGGCGAGGGCGGCGCCCCGATGTTGGGCGTGCCGTGGTGCCAGAACACCACGAGGTCACCACCGCCGGTGTCATAGCCGTGCAGTGTCCGTCCGTCGTCCAGCCGGACGTCGATCTCAGCCCCCATGCGCCCAGAGCCTATCGGCGCCCTCGGGATGGTGACCGGCGGGGCAAGACGCTTGCGCACCCCATACCGGGTATGCATACTCCGTATCTATGTCCATCAAGTACGGCCTGCTGGCGCTGCTGCAGCGCGGCACGATGTACGGCTACCAGCTGCGGACCTCGTTCGAGGAGTCCACCGGCGGGACGTGGCCGCTGAACATCGGGCAGGTCTACACGACCTTGTCGCGGCTCGAACGCGACGACCTGGTGCGGTCGCTGCCGGAGCACGACGGGGGGCAGCGACCGTATGAGATCACCGACGCGGGGCGCGCCGAGCTCGCCACCTGGTTCGCCACCCCGATCGGCCGGGCCGACCGGCCCCGCGACGAGCTGGCGATCAAGCTGGCCCTCGCGCTGACCACGCCGGGCGTCGACGTGCCGCGCATCATCCAGGCGCAGCGGACAGCGACGATGCGGATGCTCCAGGAGTACACCCGCATGAAACAGCGCACGGCCGGCCCGGCCGACCTGTCGTGGCGGCTCGTGCTCGAATCCATGATCTTCCAGGCGGAGGCCGAGGTGCGGTGGCTGGATCACTGCGAGGCGAGCCTGGCCCGGCACGCCCCGCTGCCGGCGCCCCTGCCCACCTCGGCGCCCGTCCCGGACCAGGAGAGAACGGCATGAGTGTCCTTGAGCTGCGTGGGGTGCACCGCATGCACGGGCGCGGCGAGGCGACCGTCCTGGCGCTGCGCGGCGTGTCGCTGACCGTCCGGCCGGGGGAGCTGGTCGCGGTCATGGGGCCGTCCGGGTCCGGCAAGTCGACGCTGCTCAACCTCGCCGGCGGGCTCGACGCGCCGACCGAGGGCGAGGTCGCCGTCGAGGGCACCGTCCTGGGCGGCCTGGACCGCAAGGCCCTTGCCGCGCTGCGCCGCCGCCGGATCGGCTACGTGTTCCAGGACCTCAACCTGCTGCCCAGCCTCACCGTGGCCGAGAACATCGCGCTGCCGCTCGAGCTCGACGGCGTCGGGGTTCGCCGGGCCAGGCGGGCCGCGCTGGCGTCCCTCGCCGAGGTGGAGTTGGAGGGGTACGCCCAGCGCTTCCCCGACGAGATGTCCGGCGGCCAGCAGCAGCGGGTCGCCATCGCGCGGGCGCTGGTCGGGCAGCGGCGGCTGATCCTCGCCGACGAGCCGACCGGCGCGCTGGACTCGCAGACGGGTGAGGCGGTGCTGCGGCTGCTGCGCGCCAAGGTCGACGCCGGCGCGGCCGGGGTCCTGGTCACCCACGAGGCCCGGCACGCGGCGTGGGCCGACCGGGTGGTGTTCCTGCGCGACGGCGTCGTCCTGGACACCTCCGGCCCGCTCGCCGAGCCGGAGCACCTGCTCGACGGGGCAGCGTCGTGAGAGGTTGGCTGGTCTCGCTGCGCATCGCAAGGCGAGAGGCGCGCCGGGCCAAGGGTCGCACCACGCTCGTGCTGTCGCTGATCCTGCTGCCCGTGCTGGGACTGTCGTTCGCGGCCGTCATGTACGACATGTTCACGCTCACCAAGACCGAGCTGCTGGACCGCGAGCTGGGCAGCTTCGAGGCGTCGGCGCACTGGCCGTTCGCCGGCGCGATCACCCAGGACGCCGACGGCTACGGCACGATGAGCACCGAGGCCCACGAGCCCGCGACCCCGCGCGCCGAAGGGCTGCTCGCGCTGCTACCGGCCGGCTCCCGGGTGGCGCTGATCGACGAGCGGGAGATCCGGCTGCGGGGCGCGACCGGCGAGCAGAAGCTCCGCGCGCACCAGCTCGACCTCGCCGATCCCGGGTACCGCGGCAAGGTCTCGGTCCTGCACGGCAGGGCGCCCGCGTCCACCGGCGAGATCGCCCTGAACGCGGCCGCGATGGAGCTGCTCGGCGTCAAGGCCGGCGGCACCGTCAAGCTGCCCGGCCAGGACGCGCAGCGCGGGCCGGCCGAGCTGCGGGTGGTCGCGGAGATGGAGTTCCCCGGCAACCTCAAGCCACTCGCCGTGGTGCGCCCCGGCACGCTGAGTGCGGACCCGGCCGGACAGAGCACCAGCTGGCTGATCGACGCGCCCGGCCCGATCACCTGGGCGCAGGTGCGGGACCTGAACCAGTACGGCGTGGTCGTGCGGTCCCGGGTCGTCGTGCTCGACCCGCCCCCGGACGCGCTGACCTGGCCGACCAGCGACGGCAGCGTCTTCCAGCTCGGCATCCTCGTGTTCGGCCTCGGCGTCCTGGAGGTCGTGCTCCTCGCCGGCCCGGCGTTCGCGGTCGGCGCCCGCCGGCGGCGCCGCGAGCTCGCCCTCGTCGCCGCGAACGGCGGCACCCCGGCGCAGCTGCGCCGCATCGTCCTCGCCGACGGGGTCCTGCTCGGCGCCGTCGCCGCGGTCGTGGGCACGGTCGCCGCGGTCGCGCTGGCGTTCGCGCTGCGGGGCGTGTTCGAGGACCACGTCGCCCACGCCCGGGCCGGCGGCTACCGGGTCTTCCCCCTGGCCCTGCTCGGCATCGCCGGGCTGGCGCTCACCGCCGGGGTCGGCGCGGCGCTGGTCCCGGCGTTCGCCGCGGCCCGCACCGACGTGGTCGCGGCCCTCGCCGGGCGGCGCAACCGGACCGGGCCCGGCCGCCGCTGGCTCGTCGTGGGCCTGTGCACCCTCGGCGCCGGCGCGGCCGCCGCGTCCTACGGCATCGTCGCGGTCGACTCGACCGTCGTCATGGCCGGGCTCGTCCTGGCCGAGCTGGGCCTGGTCGTGTGCACGCCGACGCTGGTCGGGCTGATCGCCCGGCTCGGCCGCCAGTTGCCGCTCGCCCCCCGCATCGCGGTGCGGGACCTGGCCCGCAACCGGTCCTCGACCGCGCCGGCGATCTCCGCGGTGATGGCCGCGGTCCTCGGCGCCGTCACGGTCGGCGTGTACCTCGCCAGCGACGTCCAGCGGCAGCGCGACATGCACATCTCGGCGCTGCCGGACGGGTACGCGGAGATCACCCGCGGGTGGGGCCGCAACGGCGAACGCGGCGACCCGCTGCCGACCGCGAAGCTGGTCGAGGCGGCGACGTCGACCCTGCCGGTGACGAAGACCGTCGAGCTGCGGGGCGCGACGTGCCCACCGTCGGCGACCGGCACAGCACCGCAGACGCTGCCGATGGCGTGCTGGCTCGCGCCGCAGCGGCCGGCCCACCGGCGGTGCCCGTACCAGCCGGGTCAGGCCACGAAGGAGGAGCAGCGCAAGGCGGCCCGCGACCCCCGGTGCAACGAGGGCGGCTACACGATGAGCGGCGGCGGGAACGCGACCACGATCGTCGACGACGGCTCGACCATCGGGCTCGTCTCCGGCGCCCGCGGCGACGACCTCGCCCGCGCCGAGGCCACCCTGCGGGCCGGCGGCATCGTCGTGGCCGACCCGAGCCTGGTCGAGGACGGCAAGGTCATCCTCGGCGCGGCGACGATGGAGGACCCCGACGGCGCCAACCACACCGTCACCGTCCCCGGCTACGTCAGCACGACCGCCGTGTCGCGGATCTTCCTCGCGTTCTCGCCGCAGGCCGTCGCCAAGGCCGGGCTGGCGGTCGAGCTCAGGGGCATCGTCGTGGCCACCAGCCGGGTCCCGACCCAGGCCGAGGTGGGCGCCTTCAACGCCGCCGCCGAAGCCCTCGGGAACAACTATCAGGGCGGGGTCGCGACGCCGTCCCAGCTGGACGCCACCGTCAACCTCGTCGTCCTGGCGATCGTCTCGGCGCTCATCGCCCTCGGCGCGGCCGGCATCGCGACGGGGCTGGCCGCCGTGGACAGCCGGCCGGACCTGGCGACCCTCGGCGCGGTCGGCGCCTCACCCGGCGTCCGCCGCCGGCTGACGCTCAGTCAGGCGGGGGTGATCGCGGGGATGGGCTCGCTGCTAGGCGCCGCCGCGGGGATCGGCGCCGGGTGGGCGGTGCTCGCCGCGCTCAACCGCAAGACGCTGAGCGTGTGGCCGAGCGACATGACGTACCCGCTGTCGATCCCGTGGTCGAACGTGGTCGTGGCGGTGCTGGTCGTGCCGGCGGTGGCGATGCTGGGCACGGCGCTGTTCACCAGGGCCCGGCTGCCCATCGAACGCCGGGCCTGATCTCCTGGGGGTCGCGGCGTCGCGATAGGATGTCCCGCAAGTCCGAATAGGGAGATCCTGTGACTTCCGACGAAGAGCCCGAGACGTCCGAACTGCAGGACGAGGGCGGCGCCAGCACCAGCGGCTCCGGTGCGTTGATCCTCTTCGGGGTGATCGGCGTGCTGGTGATCGTCGGCTTCCTGTACTCGACGATGACGCGCTGAACCCGCAACTCAGACGATCAGTGGGCGCCCGCCGAACCTGGCGGGCGCCCACTGACGTTCAGACCGTGCCGTCCGGGGCCTGCTGGTAGCCGGCCGGCCGGGTCGTGAACGTGCCACGGCCCTGGGTGCGGCTGCGCAGCCGGGTCGCGTAGCCGAACAGCTCGGCCAGGGGCACCGTTGCCGTCACCACGACCGTGCCGGCGCGGGTCGTGGAATCGGTGACCCGGCCGCGGCGGGCCGCGAGGTCGCCGAGGACCGCGCCGACGGTGTCGTCCGGGGCGGTCACGGTGACCTCGGCGACCGGTTCGAGCACCGCCATGGTGCTCTGCCGCAGCGCCTGCTGCAGGGCCAGCCGCCCGGCGGCGCGGAAGGCCAGCTCGGAGGAGTCCTTCGAGTGGGTCTGGCCGTCCACCAGCGTCACGTGTACGCCGGTGACCGGGTGACCGCCGAGCGGCCCTTCCAGCAGTGCGTCGCGGCAGCCGGCCTCGACCGCCTTGACGTACTCCTTCGGGACCCGCCCGCCGACGACCGCCGAGTCGAACGCGAACGCCTCATCCGACGGGGTGACGTCGATCATGACGTGCGCGTACTGGCCCGAGCCGCCGTCCTGCTTGACGTACCGGTACAGCAGGCCGCTGACGCCTGCCAGCACGGTTTCACGGTAGGAGACCTGGGGACGGCCGACGTTGACGGTCAGGCCGTTGGCCTGCCGCAGCTTCTCCACCGCCACCTCCAGGTGCAGCTCACCCAGGCCGGACAGGACCGTCTGGCCGGTCTCCGGGTCGCTGCGCACCCGCAGCGACGGGTCCTCGTCGACGAGCCGGGCCAGGGCGACCGACAGCCGGTCGGTGTCGGTGGCGACGCGTGCCTCTACCGCCACCGAAACCACGGGTTCCGCGGTGACGGCGGCCTCCAGTACCAGCGGCGCATCGGGCGCGCAGAGGGTCGTGCCGACCTTCGCGCGCTTGACGCCCACCACCGCGACGATGTCGCCCGCGGTCGCGTCGTCCAGCTCGGTGTGCCGGTCCGCCTGCACGTGCAGGATCCGGCTGACGCGTTCGGTGCGTCCGGTGCCGGTGTCGAGCACGGTGGCTCCCTTCGTGATCGTGCCGGAGTAGACCCGGACGTAGGTGAGGCGCCCGGTGGTGGCGGCGTGCACCTTGAAGACCAGGCCGGCGAACGGCGCGTCCGGGGTCGCCGGGCGCTGCGGGTGGACGGGCGGGACGTCGAGCGGGGACGGCAGGTATGCCACCACCGCGTCGAGCAACGGTTCGATGCCCCGGTTCTTGTACGCGGAGCCGCACAGCACGACCACGCCGGCGCCGGAGCCGGTGATGTCGCGCAGCGCGTCACGCAGCGTGGCGTCCTTGAGCCCGTCGTTGGCGACGAACTCCTCCAGCGCCCCGGCGTGCAGCTCGGCGACGGCCTCCTCGAGCAGGCGCCGGCGCCGCTCCATCTCCGCCGGATCGGGGACGTCGACGACCGTCATGGCGTCCTCGGTCCACGTGACGGCCCGCCGGGCGACCAGGTCGACGACGCCCACGAACTGCTCCTCGGCACCGATCGGCAGCTGGACGACCAGCGGCGTGACGTGCAGCCGCGCCCGGATCGAGGCGACCGCGGCGTCGAGGTCGGCGCCCGAGCGGTCGAGCTTGTTCACGAACGCGATGCGCGGCACCCCGTGCAGGTCGGCCTGCCGCCACACCGACTCGCTCTGCGGCTCGACCCCGGCGACCCCGTCGAACACGGCGACGGCACCGTCGAGGACGCGCAGCGAGCGCTCCACCTCGGCGGAGAAGTCGACGTGCCCGGGTGTGTCGATGAGGTTGATCCGGTGGCCGTCCCAGGTACAGCTGACGGCCGCGGCGAAGATCGTGATGCCCCGCTTGCGCTCCTGCGCGTCGAAGTCGGTGACGGTGGTGCCGTCGTGGACCTCGCCCTGCTTGTAGGTGGCGCCGGTGAGGAACAGGATCCGTTCGGTGGTGGTGGTCTTGCCGGCGTCGACGTGGGCGAGGATGCCGATGTTGCGGGTCTGGGACAGGTGATGGGTGCGCACGGCCTGCGGCCTTTCAGCGTGGTGTCTGAACAGGGCAGCGCGATTGCCCCGCGCTTCGCCGCCGGCGTTGTGTCGCCGTTCGGGCTTCGTAGCGCAGGGTCCAGCCGGTGCGGCCGCGCGGGCTCACACCAGCGGGCAGGAAGACACCAGGATCACCTCGTGCCGGGACCGGGGGATGATGACGGCGACGCGGTAACGCATGGCGGTCTCCCCTTCCCTCAGCACGACATGGCGATCATACCGGCGCCGCGCCAGTGACGGGAACCGCTTTTCGGCCCCGCAGCGCGTACACGCCGGCCAGGACGGTGCCCACGCACAGCGACGCGGCACTCAGCCCGAGCGACCAGTGCACGCCGATCGCGGCGCCCAGCAGCCCGACGGTGAAGCCGCTGCCGGCCCGCAGCCCGTTCGCGGACATCCCGTACACGCCGATGACCCGGCCCCGGTCCGCGGGCGGCGCCAGCAGCTGCACCACGGTCTGCCCGATCGACATCGACGCCAGGCTCGCCACGCCGCCGAGGACGAGCAGGACCACCGCGAGCGGGTAGCTGCTCGTGATGGCGAAGAACAGGCTGGTGACGCCGTAGACGGCGGTGCTGATCACGGCGGCGAGGACGGTCGGCCGGATACGCCCGGTCGCCTCGAGGAGGATGCCGCCGATGACCCCGCCGGCGCCGTTGGCGAACAGCAGCACCCCGTAGGCGAGGCTGGCACCGTCGACGCCTTCCCCGGTGGCCGCGCTGCCCGCCCCCAGGTCCTGCGCGAAGATCGGCATCGCGGACTGCATCGACGCGCCGACGAAGAACGACCCGAGCCCACCCAGGATGATCATGCTGACCAGGGTGTGGTTGCTGCCGACGGCCTTGAGCACCCGCACCGACTCCATCAGCCCGACCCTGGCCCGCGGCGCCCCGTGGTCGCGGGTGTGGCCGGTGAACTTGGTGCGGAACAGGAACAGCGTCAACGGCAGGAAGAACAGCACGTTGACGAAGATGCCCGCGGTCGAGCCCAGCCCGAGCAGCAGCGCCGAGCCGACGACCGGCCCGAACAGCACGCCGAGGCTGCGGAACGTGGCGTTGAGCCGGACCGCGCTGGGCAGCTCCTCGTCACCGACGAAGTCGTGCAGCATCAGCTGCTCGCCAGGCCCCCACAGCGAGCCCGCGAGCCCGTGCAGCACCAGCAGTACACACGCGTGCCAGACCTGCAGGGTGCCGGTCAGGAACAGCACACCCCACGCGACCGACACCGACGCGAACAGCACCTGCGCGGCCTGAATGACCCGCCGGCAGTCGAACCGGTCCGCGAGGGACCCGAAGTAGACCGAGAACAGCAGGAACGGCACCCAGTGGCTGATCACCTGAAACCCGGACAGCGCCGGCGAGTGGAACTTCTCCCACAGCACCCAGTACGTGATCACGTGCTCGATGTTGTCGGCCATCATCGACAGGCCCGCCCCGAACAGGTATGGCCGGCAGTCCTTGTTCCGCAGCGCCGCGAACCTCCGCGGAGCCACCTTGACGGCACCCTCCGTCCCGGCCGTCGTGGCCGTCGCCCCGGTCTCGGCCGTCGTGGCCGTCGCCGCCGTCACGGCGGTCACGGCGTCGGCGGGGGTCTCGGCTCGGCCGGCTGCGCACATGGCCTCCAGCCTCCACCCACCCGGCCGCTTCCATCCCCGCCACGCACTACGAAGTGATCACCGCCACGCCTCAGGCCCGGCCAGCGCTTTCGCCACCCGCCTCAGGCGATGACCACCGGCACCGCCTGCCCAGCGGCCGCGGCCGTGCCATGGATGACGTCAGTCGTCGCCGAGGAGGGTGGTGATGTAGCTGCCGATCGTGGTGACGGTCTGTGGGGAGGGCTTGACGAACTCGATGCCGACCTCGCCGGCGGTGTCGGTGTCGAGGTGGCGGACCGCGCGGCCCTTCAGCGGGATGCGTTCGGCGCCGAGCAGCAGGGTGAGGTCCAGGACCGTCTCCAGCGCGGGGCGCCAGCCGGTCTTCGCCGCGCAGCGCAGGCCGGAGATGCTCAGGTCGAGCAGGTCCGCCTCGGCCTGCATGGGGCCCTGGCTGAGCAGGACGGTGCCTTCGACGGCGGCGCGGTTGTGGCGGCGGCGTTCGAGGCGGTCGGTGACCTGGGCCAGGCTCTCGATCCGGCTGATGGCCGTGTGCACCGCGTTGACGAGCTGCTCCACCGACGCGCGCTGGCGGGCGGCGACCGCGGTGAGCTGGGCGGTGACGTCGCCGACGGCGTTGACACCCTGGCTCATGTCGGTGATGACGCCGGCCATCGCGGAGGCGTCGGCGCCGAGCGCCTCGACGGTGCTGGTGATCTCGCCGGTGGAGTCCTTCGTCTTGGTCGCCAGGTTCTTCACCTCGCCGGCGACGACGCTGAAGCCGCGGCCGGCCTCCCCGGCGCGGGCGGCCTCGATGGTGGCGTTGAGGGCGAGCAGGTTCGTCTGGCCGGCGACACCGGCGATGAGGTTCGCGATGCCGTCGACGCGGCCGAGGCTGGTCGTGACGGCGCTGATGGCGGAGTCGGCTTCGGCGGCGCGCTCCACGACGGTGCGGGTGACCCGGTCGGCGGCGGCCGCCTGCTGCTCGATCGCGTCGGCGGCGGCGAGGACGTCGTCGGCCTCCCGCATGACGGTGTGCAGCTCGGCGAGGGCGGACGCGCTGGTCTCGTCGATGACCTCGCCGGCGCGGCGGCGCACGGTCTGCTCGGCCAGTTGCTGGCGCACGTTCGTCGTCATGAGCTGCGCCTCCTTGGCGAGGCGCTCGTCGGAAAGACGGCGTTCCTGTTCCTGGAGGGCGTCGAGCATGGTGTCGATGGCCCGCCCGAGGACGGCGATGTCGTCGATGCCTTCCGGGTTGATCCGCAGCTGGTGGTCACCGGAGGCGACGATCTGCTCGGTGGTGCGCCGCAGCGGGCCGACCCGTCGGCGCAGCGCCACCCGTACCGACCACAACACCCCGATGACGAGCAGCACGGTCGCGACCGCGACGAAGACGAACAGCTTGACGGCGGTCGCGCTGGCGGCCGCGTGGATCGGGCGGGCCGCGACGACCTCGAGGACGATGCTGCCGCCGTTGACGGTGTCGATGACGGCGTCGACCGCGATGTGGTCGGCGCCGAGCACCTTCGTGCCGATGCGCAGGTCGCCGAGCTCGCTGTGCAGCGTCGGCTGCGGGTCGGCGCCGGTGCGGGCCTGCGGGGCGAGCCGCAACGGCAGGTCCAGGGCGGTGCCCAGGCGCGCGACCCGGGCGTCGTCCAGGCGTTTGAGCAGGATCATCCCGCCGGACGGGGCGCCCTCGCCGCTGCTCTGGAACGCCCCGACGCCGCAGAACAGGTACGGCGCGTCCGCCGACACGACGCCGCAGCGCGACACGCCGGGCTTCGCGGCCGGGTCGAACAGCTGCCGCAGCACCGCCGGGTCCCGCAGCTGCGGCGGCGGGGTGCCGTGCGTCGGGGCGTCGGTCGTCATGCCGCCGACCCGTAGCGTGCCGTCGGCGCCGATGCCGAACATGCCGTCGATGTCGTTGGCGGAGCTCTGCGCCTCGGGCGGGAAGTCGGCGGCGAAGCCGTCCTTGTCGCTGTTGCCGACGTCGTTGTACGCGTTGTCCCACACCGCGTTCGTCGCGCCGAAGGCGGTGAGCAGCTGGGCCTGCGAGTCCAGCCCGATCCGGATGCGATCAGCGTCCTGGGCGACCTGTCGCGCCTCAAGCTGCTCGAACGCACCAGTGGTGATCAGCTGCATCATGAGAAACGCGGCGGCGAGACCAGCGAGCCCGCCTGCGACTGGCAACAGCAGGCGGGACAAGCGGCGTACGTTCGGACCCACGATGACCAGTTCGGCACCGGAGGTCCGGACCTTATGCGATCACGTAACCGGAGATGATGTGCGCGTTGAGGAAGGCCGCGTAGGAGTCGTCGCCCGGCTTCGCCTCCAGCGCCGCGGCCTCGTCCACGTACATCAGCTGGTAGATGTGCCCCCGCACCGGACCTGACCAGCCGCCGGGGGTGAACGAGAACGGCGGCTGCAGCACGCGCGTGCCGCTACCGGGCGGCAGCACCGGCACGACCGGCCAGATGACCGCGTCGCCGGGGTTGATCAGGCCGTTGCCGCTCGCGGCGTCCAGCACCCACACGCGGTCCACCGGCAGGGGCCCGCACGCGGACCCGGTCCTGGCGGTCACGGTGAACTCGCCGCCGACCAGCGCCATCATCCACGAGTCCGCGCAGGTGGACGGCAGGACCGCCGGGTCGTCGCCGGCGTACCGGGACGCGCCCGGCTTCCCGGCGTAGGTCGACGTGCTCGGGTTCGTGGGGGTCGCCCGCCCGCTCGGATAGAGCGACCCGCTCGGATAGAGCGTCGGGCCCGGCGTGCCGGTGAGGGCGGCGTGCACCGACGGCGGCGTCCCGACCTGCTGCTGCGGCCGGGTGCCGGCGGACGCGGCGTAGACGGCGAGGATGACCACGACGGCCGCGGCGAACGTGCCGACGATCGCGAACCGCCGCCGGGCCCGCCGCGGCGCAAGGGCGGTCACGGTGCCGCCCTCCTGGTCCCCGGGAAGGCCCGCGCGCCGGACCACGTCCGCGAGCCCGCCGTCGGCGTCAAAGGCGGCGGCATCAGAGGAGGCGGCGTACGCGCGCCGGATCAGCTCGCGGGTCGGATCGGTCTGTTCAGGCATCACCGTTGGCCTCCACGATCTGCTGGAACCGCTGCACGTAGGGTTGAAGGAGCTTGCGCAACGCCGACACGTGGCTGCGGACCGTCGACTCGCTCATGTCCAGCAGCCGCGCGATGTCCGTGGTGCTGTCGTCGTGCAGGAAGAACAGCATCGCCACCTGCCGGCGCCGGGTCGGCTGCGCGTCGATGACCCGCCGCACCGCCTGCACCAGGCCCGTGCTGTCCGCGACCAGGTCCAGGTCCGTGTCGGCCAGCCCGACGTCGTGCCGCTCGTCCAGCGCGGTGAACCTGGCGTCCACCACCGCGACGCGGCGCACGTAGTTCTTCGCGGTGGTCAGCACGTATGCCCGCCGCTGTGCCTCCTGCAGCCGCCGCAGCTGCGGCCAGCGCTCCAGCATCCTGGCGAAACTCTCCGCGGTCGCCTCCACGCCCAGCTCCGGCCCGGCGAACGCGCACATGAACCGCTGCACCCCCGGCGCGTCCCGCCGGTAGAACTCGGCGAAGTCGGGCGGTGCCACCCCAAGCTCATGCGTCGTATCGATCATCCGATCATCCCCGGTGCGGCACTCGCTTACGAGTGAGAGCACCGGGGGGTCGGATCCGTCCAACCGGCGTCAGCGGGAGCCGAGGTGCGCCATCATCGGCGCCGGGTAGCGCGAGCCGCGGGCGGAGTCGGCCGGCACCGCGGCCTCGATCGCGGCGAGATCCTCCGCGGTCAGCTCGACCGGGGTGAGGGCCTCCGCGAGCCGTTCGCGGGTCCGCGCGCCGACCAGCGGCACGATGTCGGCGCCCTGCGCGGCGACCCACCCGATCGCCAGCTGCGCGACCGTGACACCTTTCGCCGACGCGACCCGGCGCAGCGCCTCGACCAGCTCCAGGTTGTGCCCCACGTTCTCGGGGGCGAAGCGCGGCCCGTGCGCCCGGAAGTCGCCGGGCGTCATCGCCCGGTCCGCCCGCCAGTGCCCGGACAGCAGGCCGCGGGACAGCACCCCGTAGGCCGTCATCCCGATGCCCAGCTCCCGCAGCGTCGGCAGCACCTCGTCCTCCACGCCGCGCGACAGCAGCGAGTACTCGATCTGCAGGTCGGCGATCGGGTGCACGGCGTGCGCCCGGCGGATGACGTCCGCGCCGACCTCCGACAGCCCGATCTTGCGGATGTATCCCTCCTTGACCAGGTCGGACAGCGCGCCGATGGTCTCCTCGACCGGCACCGCGGGGTCCAGCCGGGCCGGGCGGTACACGTCGACGTGGTCCACGCCCAGGCGCACCAGGGTGTACCCGAGGAAGTTGCGGATCGCGGCCGGCCGCGTGTCCATGCCGCCCCACGCGTTGTCCGGGCCGCGCAGCGCGCCGAACTTCACGCTCAGCTCGACCTTGTCCCGGTCGCCCGGCCGCAGCGCGTCGCGGATGAGCAGCTCGTTGTGGCCCATCCCGTAGAAGTCGCCGGTGTCGATGAGCGTCACGCCCGCGTCGACGGCGGCGCGCACGGTGGCGATGCTTTCGGCGCGGTCCGACGGGCCGTACATGCCCGACATTCCCATCGCGCCCAGCCCGATGTTGCTCTTCATAGCGTTTTCTCCCGGTGTACGACGAGTGCCTTCCACCTGTCGAGCCTGCCGCCGCTCGCGGTGCGGCGGCAACGGAGCGCTCTTCGTAGGAGCGGCGGTCCCTGGCTGTGCCGGGGCCCGGGGCGCGACGATGGGGGCATGCAACGTGACGACCTCGCCGACTTCCTGCGCCGCCGCCGCCTCGCGATCCGCCCGGCGGACGTCGGACTCGCCGAGGGTCCCCGCCGGCGCACCGCCGGGCTGCGCCGCGAGGAGGTCGCGCTGCTCGCGGGGATGTCCACCGACTACGTGGTGCGCCTGGAGCAGGGCCGCAGCGCGCAGCCGTCGGTGCAGATGCTGTCGGCGCTGGCCCGGGCGCTGCGGCTGACCGAGGACGAACGCGACCACCTGTTCCACCTGGCGGGCCACCAGCCGCCGCGGGCCGCCGGCGGGGTGACGCACGCGCGGCCCGGCCTGCTGCGGATGCTGGACCTGCTGGGTGACACGCCGGCCATGGTGGGCTCGGACCTGGGGGAGACCCTGGCGCAGAACCGGATGGGGATGCTGCTCATGGGCGACCAGACCCGGCTGCGGGGCGACCTGCGCTTCCACGTGTGGCGGTGGTTCATGGACGAGGACTGGCGGGCGCAGTACCCGGCGGAGGACACCGAGCACCACAGCCGCGTGGTGGTGGCGGACCTGCGGGCGACCGCGGCCCGCCGGCACGGCGACGCCGACGTCGACGGTCTGGTGCGCCGGCTGCTGGCGGCGAGCCCGGAGTTCGCGGCGCGGTGGGGCGAGCACGAGGTCAAGGTCCGCCGCTCGGACCGCAAGAGCTTCCTCAACCGGCAGGTCGGCGTCGTGCACGTCGACTGCGAGACCCTGGTGACCCCGGACCTGCGGCAGATGCTGCTGGTGCTGACGCCGCAGCCGGGCACCGACGCGGCGGAGAAGCTCGCGCTGCTGTCCGTGGTGGGCCTGCAACAGTTCACTTCGTGAATACCCGCTGGTATCGACTTTCTTCGAGACTTTGATTGACATCCAATAGTTAACTTTCCTATCGTTTCAGCCACCTGTCATCGCGCCGGTGGCACCGCTTCTCGCTTGGTCCCGGGCATCCCACCCTGCCCGTTCGCCGCCGGCCGACCATCCGAAGGAGCACCCCTTGTCCTCCTCCACACCGCTGGAATCCGGGGCCGCCCGTCCCGGACGCCACCGATCCCGGCGCTCGGCCTTCGCGGCCGGGGCCGTCGCCCTCGCCACCGCTGCCGTCGGCGGGGTCTTCGCCCTCGCCAGCCAGCCCGCCGCGGACGCCGCGGTCCTGCCCAACGGCTTCCGCAGCGTCGGCTACATGCCGTCGTGGGCCGGCAGCGCCAACAGCATCCAGTACAGCAAGCTGACCCACATCAACTACGCCTTCGTGCTGCCGAACTCCAACGGCAGCCTCCAGGGCCTGGACAACGCGGCGAAGCTGCAGTCGATCGTGTCGCTCGGCCACGCCGCCGGCGTCAAGGTCTCCATCGCCGTCGGCGGCTGGAACGACGGCAACGACTCCGGCTTCGAAGGCCTCGCCGGCAACGCGACCGCCCGGACCGCGTTCGTCAACAACATCGTGAACCTGGTCAACCAGTACAACCTCGACGGTGTCGACATCGACTGGGAGTACCCGGACCCGGGCACCTCCGGCAACAACTACACCGCGCTCATGTCGCAGCTCAGCACCGCCATGCACAGCCGCGGCAAGATCCTCACCGCCGCCGTGGTCTCCGAGGGCGGCACCGCCAACGGCGTCCAGCCGGCCGTGTTCGGCTACGTCGACTGGCTCAACATCATGGCCTACGACGGCGGCAGCCCGCACGCCAACTACGACTGGTCCATCGCGGCCGTCAACTTCTGGAAGGGCCGCGGCCTGCCCGCCTCCAAGGCGGTCCTCGGCGTGCCGTTCTACTCGCGCCCCGGCTACTACACGTACTCGGACCTGGTCGCCCGCGACCCGGCCAACGCCAACCGCGACTGCACCACGATCAACGGCGTCCAGGAGTGCTACAACGGCCTGCCGACGATCCGTCGCAAGACCACCTGGGCCATGGCCAACGCCGGCGGCATCATGAACTGGGAGCTGTCCCAGGACGCCACCGGCGCCAACTCGCTGGTCAGCGCCATCTACACCACCGCGACCGGCGGCACCACTCCGCCGACCACGGGCCCGGCCGGCCGCACCGGCCGCATCACCGGCATCGCCGGCAAGTGCATCGACGTGGCCGCCGCCTCATCGGCCAACGGGACCGCGGTCCAGCTGTACACCTGCAACGGCACGACCGCCCAGACCTGGACGGTCGCGTCGGACAGCACCCTGCGCGCCCTCGGCAAGTGCATGGACGTCACCAGCGCCGGCACCGCCAACGGCTCGAAGATCCAGCTGTGGGACTGCAACGGCTCAGGCGCCCAGGTCTGGCAGTCACAGTCCAACGGCACCCTGCGCAACCCCGCCTCGAACAAGTGCCTCGACGTGACCGGCAACGTCTCCACCGACGGCACCCGGCTGCAGATCTGGGACTGCTTCGCCGGCGCCAACCAGCGCTGGGTCCTGCCCTAACGGTGTGTACGGGTGGCCGGTCCCGTCCGGCCACCCGTTCCCCGACACTGTCCGCGACGCGGTTGACGCGCACCGTGCCCGCCGGTAAACGTTTCGGGGATGGTGTGGAGCACGAGTCACTCGCCGTCGTGGCCATGGAAGCGCTGCACACCGCCGCGGCGGAGGCGACGTCGGCGTTGGTCGTCTACTTCGCCGGCCACGGCCTGCTGGACGTCAAGGGCGACCTGTATCTCGTCCCCGGGGGTGCCGACCGCGAGCGGATCTACCGGGGCATCCACTACGAGGATGTCCGCCGCGAGCTGCTGTACACAGCCAACTGCCCGGCGAAGGTCGCCCGCAATCGCCGTGGTCCGTCCACCCGGCCCGAACCCGAGCCGGACCCGGTGCGGCCCGAGCGCCCCCGGCCGCCGGCTCCCCGGATACCGGTCCCTCGACCGGCGGCACCGATGACGAAGGAGCTGCCTCGGCCGGTCAGGATCGCCGCCGAGGCCGCGGACCTGCGCGCCGCCGGCCGGCACACGGATGCTGACGCCCTGCTCGTGCGAGCCTCAACCTAGGTGGACCGGCAGGGTGGTGGTGCCGTGGATGAGGACGCCGGGGCGCCAGATCAGTTCGGAGGGTGGGACGGCGAGGCGCATCTGCGGGAACGCGGCGAGCAGGTCGCGGAACGCGATCTGTGCCTCCAGGCGGGCCAGGGGAGCGCCGAGGCAGTAGTGGATGCCGTGGCCGAAGGCCAGGTGCTGGTTGTCGGGGCGGCCCAGGTCGACCGCCGCCGGGTCCGGGAAGCGGGCCGGGTCGCGGTCGGCGCTGAGCAGGGAGATCGCGACGACGCCGCCGGCGGGGATGGTGACGCCGCCATACGTGACGGGCTCCATCGCCACCCGGAACGTCGCGGTCTCGACGGGGGACTCCAGGCGCAGGAACTCCTCGACGGCGCTGGGGATCAGCGACGGGTCGTCCAGGAGCCGCCGGTGCTCGTCGGGGCGGGTCAGCAGGGTCCACATGCCGTTGCCGATGAGGTTGACCGTGGTCTCGTGCCCGGCGAGGAGCAGCAGGAAGACCATCGAGGTGAGCTCGTCCTCGTCGAGGCGGTCGTTCTCGTCGGTGGTCGCGATCAACACGCTGAGCAGGTCGTCGGCGGGGTCGGCGCGTTTCGCGGCGATGAGGGCGCGCAGGTATGCGAGGAACTGCGCGGCGGCGGCCGGGACGCCGGAACGGTCGACGGAGCCGGCGACCAGGATGCCGGTCCAGTGCCGGAACTCGGCCTGGTCCTCCTGCGGGATGCCGAGCAGCTCGCAGATGACCTGGATCGGCAGTTGCACCGCGTAGTCGTCAATGACGTCGGCGCGCTCGTCGGTCTGCATGGCGGCGATGAGTGCCGCGCTGAGCTCCTCGACCCGGCTCCGCAGCTGCTCCACCCGCCGGGCCGTGAACGCCTTCGCCACCAGCCGGCGCAGCCGGGTGTGATCCGGCGGGTCGTTGGCCAGCAGGTGCCTGGTCAGCGGGCGGCTGATCTCCGGGGCGAGTGCCGCGGCGTTCGCGGTGGCGCCGACCCGCTTGGACAGCCGCGGGTCGCCGAGCGCCGTCCTGGCGTCGGCATACCTGGTGATCAGCCACATCTCCATGCCGGTCGGCAGCTGCAGCCGGTGCACCGGTGCCTGCTCGCGCATCGCGGCATAGACCGGGTGCGGGTCGTCCCAGAATTCCTGCGTGAACATCTGCGTGCTGGGCGCGGTAGTCACCCATTCACGGTAGCCAATTCTCACGCGTTTCGGTGTCCCGGTCACCGTACGTGACACTCCCGTGTGCCGACCGCCGCATGATCGTGGAACCGGGGCTCCACGATCATGGCCGGGTCGGGTCAGTGCTTGCCGAGCCAGTCGACGAAGTGGATCGTGCCGAGGCGGGCGCCGGGGCCGGGGGTCAGCGACGAGTCGTCGAGCTCGGTGCCGAAGTAGCGGGCGTGCGGGTCGGTCGTGACGTCCTGGATCGGCTCCGTGCCGTCGTGCGCGGCGAGGAACCGGCGGATGTGCTCGTCCATGCGGACGGGCTCGGGGCCGGCGAGCTCGACGATGCCGTTGACCGCGGGCGCCTGGGCGACGTCGGCGAGGGTTGCCGCGACGTCGTCGGCGGCGACCGGCTGGAACAGGGCGGGCGACAGTCGCAGCGTGTCGCCGTCGACGGCGGACTGCGCGATGGCGTGGGAGAACTCGAAGAACTGGGTCGCCCGCACGATCGTGAACGGCACCCCGCCGGCGGTGACAGCGGCCTCCTGCGCGACCTTGGCCCGCAGGTAGCCGCTGTCGGGCAGCCGGTCGGCGCCGACCACGGACAGGGCGACGACGTGGGCCACGCCGGCCGTGCGGGCGGCCGCGAGCAGGTTGCCGGCCGAGGTCTGGAAGAACTCCAGCACGGCGGCGTCCTGGAAGGACGGCGAGTTCGCCACGTCGACGACCACCTGGGCGCCGTCGAGAGCGGCGGCGAGACCCTCGCCGGTGACGGTGTTCACGCCGGTCGCCGGGGACGCCGGGACGACGTCGTGGCCGGCGGCGCGCAGCAGGTGGACGAGCTTGCCGCCGATGAGGCCGCTTCCGCCGATGACAACGAACTTCATGATCGCTCCTCTTAACTCGGACAAATTTTATCCGGGACGCTTGGAGGACCATACCCGGACACCTCATGTCCGAGTCAAGTAGGATGGGTGGGTGAAGATGTCGGGCGGGGTGGAATGGGCGTTGCACTGCTGCGTGGTGCTCACCGCCGCGCCGGCGCCGGTGCCCGCGGCGCGCCTCGCCGAGCTGCACGACGTCTCCGCCAGCTATCTGGCGAAGCAGCTGCAGAGCCTGTCCCGTGCGGGCCTGGTGCACTCCGTGCAGGGCCACGCCGGGGGGTATGCGCTGACCCGCCGCCCGCAGGACATCACGGTCCTGGACGTGGTGGTGGCGGTCGACGGGGTGCAGCCCGCGTTCGTGTGCACGGAGATCCGCCAGCGGGGCCCCCTGGCCACGCCGGCGGAGGCGTGCACGGCGCCGTGTGCGATCAGCCGGGCGATGGCCGCCGCCGACGAGGCGTGGCGGGCGGCCCTGCGCGGGGTCACGATCGCCGACCTTGCCCGGGGCGTCACCGGCGACTACGGCCCCTCCGCGTTCGACGGCATCCGCGCCTGGCTCGCCTCCGCCTGACTCCGTCAGGCCCTGCCGGGGCACCACGAACGGCGCGGATGACAACGTTGACACACGGGCATCGATGCTCTTAGCTGGACGCAGTTCGCCGGTCCGGTCCGCCAACCAGCCCGAGCAAGGAGCCTTCGTGCGCCCGTACACCCGCATCGTGACGATCATGACGGCCGTTGTGGCCACGTCCGGCCTGCCGGCAACCGCCGAGGCCGCGACGCCGGTGCGGATCCTGCCGCTGGGCGCGTCGATCACCTGGGGCACCAGCTCCACCGACGGCAACGGCTACCGCGAGGCGCTGCGCAGGCACCTCGCCGACGACGCCGGGGTCGCGGTCGACCTGGTCGGCTCGCAGCGCTCCGGCACTGCCACGGACAACGACAACGAGGGCCACCCCGGCTACCGCATCGACGGGATCGCGGCCGGCGCCGACGCCTGGGTGGCCGCCGCCCGCCCCGACGTGGTGCTGCTCAACGTCGGCACCAACGACATGCTGCAGAACTACGACCTGCCGAACGCGCCGGCCCGGCTCAGCGCGCTCGTCGACCAGATCCTGCGCGCCGCCCCGGCCGCGACGGTGGTCATGTCGACCCTCGTGCCCAGCCCGGACGCGACCGTCGAGAGCCGGGTCCGGGCGTTCAACGCGCAGCTGCCCGGCATCGCGCAGGCCAAGGCGGCGGCGGGCAAGAAGGTCCGGCTCGCCGACTTCCACGCGAACCTGACCCTCGCCGACATCGGCCCCGACGGCATCCACCCGACGGACGGCGGTTACGCCAAGCTCGCCGACGTCTGGTATTCCGCGCTGCAGCCGGTGCTCGGCGCCGGCCGGGCGTGGCCGCTGTTCCGGACGGACTTCGGCGCCGCCGCCCCGCCGCTCACGTGGACCGACACCGTCCAGTCCGCGCGCAACGTCACCGGCTACTGCTGCGGCCTGACCTCCATGGAGACCGGCCGGCGGGCCGAGGTCGCGCACGGCGGCACCTACGCCCTTATGTACTCCGGCAGCGACACCAGCGCGAGCGGATCATATTCCTACAACCGGGTGTTCGACGTGCATCTGCGGCTGACCACCGGCACGACGCTCACCTACTGGATCTATCCACAGTCCGCCAACGGTACGTCGGTGGCGATCGACCTCGCCCTCACCGACGGCCGCTCGCTGCGGGACTCGGGGGCCGTGGACCAGTTCGGGGTCAGGGCGCACCCACAGTTCCAGGGCGAGGGCCACCGCCTCGTCGTCAACCAGTGGAACCTGGTCCAGGTCAACCTCGGCGCCCTCGCCGGCGGGACCGTCGACCAGATCCGCGTGGGCTATGACCAGCCCGGGGGCACGGGCACGTTCCGCGGATACTTCGACGACATCCAGATCGTGAACGCGGCGCTCTAGCGCAGGTCAGCGGTGACCTTCGGCAGCGCCGCCCGGGTCACGTCGACGAGCCGGTTGCGCAGGTCCTGCTTCTGCGTGGCGGTCCAGCCGGCCTTGTCCTGCCGGTCGACGGTGAGCCGCATGTGCCAGGTCAGGTTGCCGTCCCGGACCCCGATGCGCAGCGTCATCTCGGTCTTGGCCTGGGCCGTGGAGCCCTTCGTCTCGAAGATGACCGCCTCGTCGCCGAGGTCGGTCAGCTGGACCGGCCCGTCGTTGAGCGCCGCGTCGCCGACGATGAGCTGCTTGTAGTCGGCGGCGGCCGCGCCCTGCGTCGGCGTGACCCTGATGGAGGCGAAGAACGTGGCGCGCACCGTGCCGTGCAGGCGCACGGCCTGGCATGTCGCCTCGCCGCCCGACGCGGTCAGGTTGCGGGTCGGTCTCGGGGTTTCGGGCACCTCCTCGAAGAGGGCAGCGAACTTCGTCAGGTCGAGGTTGGCGCAGAGGTTGTCCGGCATCTTCGCGAGGTCGTAGGCGACCGCCTCGGGTGACGGCTCGCCGCCGTCCTGGGACTGCTCGCCGTTGTCGTCGGGGAGCTGGGACAGCAGTACCGCCCCGCCGGCGAGGACGACGGCGATCGCGGCGACCGCGGCGAGCAACCGGGTCCGCGTCCGGCGCCGCGGCCTGACTGGGGCTGGGGCTGGGGACGGGGCTGGGGACGGGGACGGGTCTGCGGTCGAGGGTAAGCCGGCCGTCACGAACGGGTCGGCGGTCAGGAACGGATGCGGGTCCGCGGCCAAGGGGCGGTGTCCCAGGTCGACCTGGGACACCGCCGTGCGCGGGTCGGCCCCGGAGACCGGCGACTGCGCCGCATCGAGGCCGTGCAGCGCACCCTCGGCGACCACCAGCTCCGGCTGCTCGGCGACGACCGGCGCGAGCCCCAGCGCCTCGTGCAGCATCGTCGCGACCAGCGGGATCCGGCTGGAGCCGCCGACGAGGAACAGCCCGGCGATCTCGGCCCGCTGGACGCCGGCGTCGGCCAGCAGCGCCCGGGTCATCGCGACGCTCGGCCGCAGCACCGGCCGCATCAGGCCCTCCAGCTGCTCCCGGCCGAGCGGCACCTCCTTGCCCAGCGCCGGGACCATGACGACGGTGCCGCTGGCCCGCGACAGCATCTCCTTGGCGGTGCGCACGTCGTCCCACAGCTGCCGACGGGTGGTCGCGTCGGTCCACAGCGCCCCGTACGTCGCCTGCAAAAATCCGACGATCGCCGCGTCGACGTCCAGCCCGCCGAGGTCGTTGAGCCCGCCGGAGGCGACCGGTTCGAAGCCGTCCGGCCGGCGGCGCAGCAGCGTCACGTCGCAGGTGCCGGCGCCCAGGTCGTACACCACGACGCAGGCGCCGACCGGCACCTCCTGGGTCGCGGCGAGATACGTGGCGGCGGCGACGGGCTCCGGGACGAGGTCGACCTCGGCGAACCCGGCCAGCCGCGCCGCCTCCACGAGCAGGACGCGGCGGCTGCTGCCCCAGTCCGCGGGGTGGGTCAGTGTCACGGTGTCGACCGGCCCGGCGACCCGGGCGGCCTCGCCGGCGACGCGCCGCAGGACGGCCGCGATCAGGTCCCGGACGTCGACCTCGGTGTCGCCGAGCAGGACGCTGGTCTCGCCGGCGCGGCGCTTCGGGTTGGGTTCGAGGCGTTCGGGGGCGCTGCGCGCCAGGTGCGCGGCGTCGCGGCCGGTGTGCAGGCGGCCGTCGGGGCCGAGCAGGACCGCGGAGGACAGCAGCGGCGAGCCGTCGAACAGCAGCTGCTGCACCCGGCCCTCGGGGCGCCGCAGCACCGCGATCGTCGTGGACGTGCCGAAGTCGATGCCCAGCCGGAACCGCGCACGCGTCATGGCGCGCGACAGTAACGCATCCGGGTGCGGGGGACGATGGAGGGACGGCGCGCCGCCTACGATCTTGAGATGCTCGGATCTCCCCTCCACAGCAGGCCGCCGGTCCCGGACAAGGACCGGGCTCTCGACGACCACGAGCTGCGCGCCGCGCGGGCCCTGGCCACCTCGGGCTACTGGCTGCCCGCCCAGGCAGTCATCGCGGCCGCCGGCACCGGCTGGGAGCGCCGCGGGCACCGCATGCCGGCACCCATGTCTGGTCGTACTTCTTCGGCTCGCAGGCCGGCGGGTTCCTCGCCAACTGGCGCTGGGTGAACAGCATCGGGTGACCCGGCATACTGCTGGGATGGATCATGTGGCGCAGCGGCAGGCGATGCTCGACGCGGTCGGTGAGCAGGTCGGTCCGGTGCGGGCCGTCCGGCTCGTGCGGGACCTCGACGCGGACGGTGTCCCGGCCCGCCTCTATCAGGACGGCGCCGCCGCGGTGACGCCGGTGCTGCTCTACGCCCACGGCGGCGGCTGGGTCCTCGGCGACCTCACCACCCACGACGGGCTGTGCCGCCTGCTCGCCGCGGAGACCGGCTGGGCCGTCCTGGCCGTCGACTACCGCCGGGCGCCGGAGTCACCGTTCCCGGCCGCGTTCGAGGACCTCGAGACTGTCGTCGGTTGGCTGCAGGTGTACGGCCGGCAGCACGGCCTCGACCCCACCGCCGTGGCGGTCGCCGGCGACTCGGCCGGCGGGCTGCTCGCCGCCGTGACGGCCCGCCGCGCCCGCGACGCCGGGCGGGGTTTCGTCGCGCAGGTGCTCATCTGCCCCGTGACCAGCCCCGCGATGGAATACCCCGACCTCGGCAACGACGGCCTGCAGCCGCAGGAGATGGCCGACTTCTGGGACGCCTTTGCCCCGCCCGGGGTCGACCGGCACCACCCCGACCTCGACCCGTTCCTGGCCGACCCGGCCGGCCTGCCGCCCGCGGTCGTCGTCACCGCCGAGCTCGACATCCTGCGCGACGAGGCGGAGCGCTACGCGGCGCGGCTCGCCTCGGCCGGCGTGCCCGTCATCGCCACCCGCTACCAGGGGACCTTCCACAACTTCCCGCGGAAGCTCGCCCTGACCCGGGACGCGGCGGTCGCCGTCGCGCAGATCGGCGCCGCGCTGCGTGCCCTCACCGGTCAGTACGTGCCGTAGCGGCACCAGGAGCGGGCGGCCCGGGTGTTGAGCAGGATCAGGAACAGCACCGGCACGGCCGCACTCACGATCGTGGCGACGGTGAACAGCGACGTGCTGTACACCTGCCACGCCACGGACACCAGGCTCAGGACGTTGAGCAGGGTCAGCAGCACCCTGGCCCAGTTACGGCCGCGCTGGACCTTACGGCCCAGGACGATCGCGATGAGGCCGACGGTGGCGAAGACGCCGACGACGACCGCGATCAGCGGCGTGGCGGCCGACGTGCGGGTCCCGAACTGGGTGTCCCACTGCGCCATCATGTCTGACGCGGCGAGACCGAAGAGCGCGGCGATCGCCAGCATGACCAGGCCGCCGAGGTACTGGAAGATCGCGACGACGTGAAGCGAGACGGGGGCGGTGGTGCGCATCGCGTACACCGGCTGCTGAGGGTATGCGTAAGCCATGCCGACATCGTGCCGCCGGTGGTGGCGTCCGCGACTCGCACGTTCATGCCAACCGGGCGCCCGGTGGTCATGGCCCGATCTTCATGACGGGCAGGACGTAGCCGTCGGCGGCGCGGACCGCGGTCCTGGCGCCGAGCGGCGCGGACATGGTGAGGTTGACCCAGGCCATCCGCCCGTCGGAGCCGAGCCCGGCACAGTCGCCGCCGCGTCGCGGGGTGCGGCTGACCACGTCGAAGACCCGGACCTCGGTCGCCGTCTCCGCGGCGGTGACGGTGAACTGCCCGGAGCACCAGCCGTCGGCATGCCACTCGATGCCGACCATGATGACGAGCGGGTCGCCGCCCTCACCGAGGAACCGGATTGCGACCGGCCGGTGCCGGGTCTCCGCCGGCCCGACGCGGCGGCCGAAGTAGACCGCCGCCGCGGCGAGCACCGCGAACGCGAGCACGACGACGATCCAGCGGCGCACGCCGTCGATGCTACGTCCGCGGCGCCGCCCCGTGGGACCCGTCAGCAGGCCGGAGTCGCGCGGTACAGGTGCACCGACACCGTGCCGAGCCACGCCCAGATCACCAGGACCGCCGCGACGAACCCGAGCGTGAACCCGGGTGCGCTGTTGCCGGACGCGATGCCCACGAACCCGGCGAGGAACAGCCCACCCGAGACCCACGAGTACACGGCGAGCCCCCGCCGCCCGTCTCGCGCGAACCGGCGCCCCATGACCACACAGGCGACGATGACGCACAGGAACCCGACCCCGCCGGCCGCGAAGTGCCCGACGCCGTGCCAGCTCACGGTGCCGGGCCCGTCCGGCGTGCCGGCCGGGAACCCGAGCCCCGGGTCGGCGCGCAACGCCCCGGCCGCGACGAGACTGGCACCGTAGACCCCGACCAGCCGGCCGACCCACGGCGTGCCCGGCAACGCCCGGTGCAGCCCGACAGCGGCGGCGACGACCATGAGCCCGCTGAGGACGAAGTTGCTGATCTGGATCCAGCCGAGGTCCCCGTTGGACAGCAGGCTCCACGCATGCCGGGTCAGGTCGAAACCCTCCCGCGTCAACGCCTGCGCAACGCTGACGGTGACGTAGAACGGACCCGCGATGACGCCGTAGCCGAGCAGGGAACGAGTGACCTGATTGGGCAGCATGGTGATCGGTTCCTTCCGAGACGTGGTTACCTTCACCACCACCTCGAACAGCCCGCCACCGATCCGACATCACCGACCAAGTTTTCTTCGACGCGGCACCGCCGGCGGTCAGGCCAGGGAGAACAGGTGCGCGGTCGGGCCGTAGTCGATCTTCCAGTCGGTGTACACGCCGCAGGTGCCGTCGGTCAGGCAGCGCATGCCGACGGAGACCCAGCGCACGTCGCCGTCGGCGCGCAGGGCGTAGCCGACGGCGATCTCGAACGTCTCGCCGCCGCAGGGGCAGCCGGCCTCGTCGCCGTCCTGCTCGTCTTCCTGGTCGGCGCTGTCGAGCATGACGAACTCGTCCTCGCACGCCTCGCACCGCCGCGCCGCGTACCCGACCTCGTCGTCGACCCACAGCCGGAACGCGGTGCCCCCGCAGGCGCCGCAGACCGACCGTTCGACCCGTTCGACCTCGTAGCCGCCGGCGCGATACGACCGCAGGTATGCGTCAAGCTCCACGGTCGACAGCCTAGGTGCGCAGCGCGCGGAAGCAGGCCCGGACCTCGGCGACGAACAGGTCCGGCTGCTCGAACGCGGCGAAGTGGCCGCCCCGCTCCGGTTCGCTCCAGTACCGCAGGTCGGTGAACCGGCGCTCGGCCCATCGCCGCGACGGCCGGGGGATCTCCTTCGGGAAGACCGAACCGCCGGTGGGGACGGTCACGACGTCGGTGGTCCCGCCGGTGAAGCGCCGCTGCACGTCCTTGAAGCTCTCCCAGTACAGCCGGGCCGAGGACGCGCCGGTGCCGGGCAGCCAGTACAGCATCAGGTTGTCCAGCAGGTCGTCGCGCGTGAACGTGCGGTGCTCCCAGTCGGTCCACGCCCGGAACTTCTCCACGATCCACGCGCACAGGGCGGCGGGGGAGTCCACCAGGCCGTAGCCGACGGTCTGCGGCCGGGTCGACTGTTCGAGGGAGTACCCGTCCTCGACCGCCCCGGCCCGTTCCAGGTCCGCGAGGCTGCGGCGTTCCGCGTCCGTCAGGTCGTCGAACGTGGCCGGGTCGGGCGCGGCGAGTGGCGGTACCAGATGCAGGCCGACGACCCGCTCAGGATGCTGTTGTGCGATGGCGGTGCTGACGCTGGTGCCCCAGTCGTGGCCCTGCGCGGCGAACCGGTCGTAGCCGAGGCCCGCCATCAGCTCGGCCCAGGCCCGCGCGATCCGTTCGACCCCCCAGCCGGGCTCCGCCGGCTTGTCGCTGAAGCCGTACCCGGGCAGCGACGGGCACACCACATGGAACGCGGGCCCGGTCGCCGGATCGGTCAGCGGCCCGACCACCTTCAGGAACTCCACCACCGACCCGGGCCAGCCGTGCGTCATGACCAGTGGCAGCGCGTCAGGGTCGGCGGAGCGCACGTGCAGATAATGGATCCACAGCCCGTCGATCTCCGTCCGGTACTGCGGCAGCCCGTTCAGCCTCGCCTCGGTGGCGTGCCAGTCGTACCCGTCGGCCCAGTAGCGGCACAGGTCCCGCAGCCAGTCCACGGGCACACCCTGCGCCCAGCCCGGCACGGTCGCCGCCTCCGGCCAGCGGGTCGCCCGTAACCGCCGCCGCAGGTCATCGAGAACCTCGTCACCGACGTCGACCCGGAACGGCACAGTCTCACCCATACCCAACATGGTTCTGGGTCACGGCCGGTGCCGCGACCCGGCGCGGGGTCCGGCTAGCCGACGGTCGCCGGGTGGGCCGCGTTCATGTGGGCGGGCAGTTGCTCGGCGGGCATCGGGCGGCCGAAGTGGTACCCCTGGGCGTAGCGGTACCCGAGCCGGCGCAGGACCTCGGCCTGGGCTTCGGTCTCGACGCCCTCGGCGACGGCGCGCAGGCGCAGGCCGTTGCTGATGCCGATGAGGGCCTCGGCGATCACGGAGCGCTCGCCCTGGTCGGTGATGTTGTCGATGAAGGACTTGTCGACCTTCAGCAGGTCGACGGGGCAGGTGCGCAGCAGGCCGAGCGACGAGTGGCCGGTGCCGAAGTCGTCCAGGGCGACGTTCACGCCGAGGCGCTTGAGCTGGTGCAGTTCCTCCAGGCCCGAGCCGCCGTCGAACACGGCCGTCTCGGTGACCTCGACGGTGAGGTGCCGCGGCTCCAGGCCGACGCTGAGCAGGGTCGCCTGGACCTGCGCGGCGAACCCGGCCTCCCGCAGCTGCCGCGGCGACACGTTCACCGACACGTATTCGAGGGTGCCGAGCTCGTCGCGCCAGCGGGCGGCCTGGCGGCAGGCCTCGGTCAGCACCCACTGGCCGACGGGGACGATGAGGCCGGTACGTTCCGCGGCCGGGATGAACAGGTCGGGGCGGATCATGCCGCGCTGCGGGTGCTGCCACCGCACGAGCGCCTCCACGGCGACGGTCCGCGCGTCGGACAGCCGCACGATCGGCTGGTAGTGCAGCCGCAGCTGGCCGGTGTCCAGGGCGACGCGCAGGTCGGCCGCGGTGCGGGCCTGCTCGGCGCTGTGCTGGTCCATCGACGGCTCGTAGGTGACGCGGCGGCCCTTGCCCTGGGCCTTCGCCTCGTACATGGCGACGTCGGCGCGGCGCAGCAGCTCGTCCGCGGTGGCGGAGGCGGTGCCGGGGTCGGTGGACATCGCCAGGCCGATGCTGGCCTCCACGACCAGGGCGTGCCCGGCCGCGTCGAGCGGGCGCCGCAGCTCCGCGGTGACCCCCGCGAGGACCTGGAGTGCCCGCGGCTCGCCGTCGGTGCGGAAGACCAGCGCGTACTCGTCGCCGCCGAGCCGGGCGACCAGCCCGTCCGCGGGCCGCAGCTGCGACAGCCGTGCCGCGACCGCGGTGAGCAGCGCGTCGCCGACGGCGTGGCCGAGGTCGTCGTTGATGCCCTTGAAGTCGTCGATGTCGATCAGCGCGACCGCGACCGCGTCCTGACCCGCGTCGAGGGCCTCGCCGGTGTACTGCATGAGCAACCGCCGGTTCGCCAGCCCGGTGAGGGCGTCATGGGTCGCCTGCCACGCGAGCGTCTCCTGGTACTCCACCAGCTCCCGCAACCGGCTGTCGAGCGTGTCGAGCAGGACGGCGTTGTCGCGCAGCGCGGCGGCCTGGCGGGCGGCGACGAGCAGGACCAGCACCACCGTGCCGAGGGCGACGCCGAGCACGTCGTCGCCGTGGTCGGCCGCGTCGGCCAGCAGCAGCATCCCGGTGGCGAAGACCGCCAGGTACGGCACGAACGGCCGCCGGGTGCGCCGCACCGCCGCCGGTGGTTCGACCCCGGCGGCGCGCCGTTGCCGGTCCGCGGCCAGGCACAGGATGAAGCAGGTCAGGGGCAGGACCACCGGCGTACCGTTGAGATACGGCCGATCGGTCAGCAGCGGCGTCAGCGCCCCGCCGGTCGCGCCCCCGCCGCCGGACAGCGCCAGCAGGTAGAGGGACCGCCGGTCCAGCGGGCCGGTGCCGGTGAAGGCGACCTTGATGAAGGCGAACACGCACACCGCGCCGGTCGCCACGATCGCGATGACGGCCCAGGTGCCGGTGGTGTTCCCGCCGGACCAGCGCTCCCAGTGCCGGAAGACGAAGTGCCAGGCGAACGTGATCACGGTCACCAGCACGGTCGCGGTGTCGAGGCCGAACCGCAGCCACTCGCCCCGGCTGCGCTGGGCACCGGGGATCCGCAGCAGGCCCCAGAGCATGAACACCAGGCCCATGAGGTACACCGCCGCCGTGACACCACTCACGTGATGCGGCGCGACCCATCCGATGATCATGTCGACGCCGTTGCTGGCGCCGCCGAGCCCGATGAAGACCATGCCGAGCCCGATGTGCCGCCAGAACCGCTTCGCACCCGGCGCCAGCCCCGCGGCGGTGCTCGTCGTCCAGCAGGACCGCACCGCGAACCCCACCGCCAGCGGCACCGCGACCCAGCTCACCAGCTGCGGCGTCGGCCGGGTCAACCCCACCGCGAACCACGCCTCCGCGAGGACCAGCACCACGGCGGCCGCGAGCAACAGTCCCGTCGGACGCCAGCCAGCCACCCTGCTCACACCGGGAGGCATCGGCACGCCAACCCCGATCATGAATCAAATCTCAGCCGCCCCTCAGCGGATCCACAGATCGGTGACGCACAGTTGAGGCAACGTCCCACCCGGTCACTGGAGGCACCACATGGGTCTTGTTCTCGGCATCGTGAGTCTGGTGCTGCTGCTGATGCAGGTGTTGCTGATCGCCCGCGCCGTCCTTGACTGGAGCGTCGTGCTCGCCGGCCCGACGGCGCACGGCTCGGTCAGGTCCCGGCTGCTGACGGGCGTCCGCGCGGTCACCGAGCCGATCCTCGCCCCCGTCCGCCGCGCCCTGCCCCCGCTCCGCCTCGGCGGCATGGCCATCGACCTGGCGTTCATCGTCGTCTTCGTAGCCATCGTCATCCTGCGCGCCGTCATCGGCTGACCCACCCCAACCGGCCCGGCCGCGCAGCGGCGCGGCCGGGTCCCGCCTGGGCGGGGGTTTCGGGGGTGTCCGCCGGGGCATGGGATCGTGCATGCGCAGGCTGCTGGCAAGGCTCGAACGTGCCCGATCGCTCGACCGGGTCGCTGACCGGCTCCGGGGCCTGGCCGCCGGCACCGTCGGCAAGGGGCGGCTCGGCGACCTGCTGCACGGCCTGCCGATCGGGCACCCGCTGCACCCCGCGGTCGTGCAGTTCCCCGTCGGCGCCTGGATGAGCACCGCGGTCCTGGACCTCCTGCCCGGCACCCGGCACGCCGCCACGGCCCTGCTCGCCGCCGGGACGGCCGGTGCGCTGCCGGCCGCGATGACCGGCGCCGCCGACTACGCGACGCTGCCGCGCGAGCAGCGACGGGTCGCCCTCGTGCACGCCGCGGCGAACACCGCCGCCCTCAGCCTGTTCACCGCCTCCGTGGTGGCCCGGCTGCGCGGCCGGCACGGCCGTGGCCGGGCACTGTCCTTCGCCGGCCTCGGCATCGCCGGCGCCAGCGCCTACCTCGGCGGGCACCTGGCGTTCGGGCAGGGCGGCGGGGTCAACCACAGCGCCGCCGCGCTGCACCTGCTCCCGCGCGGCTGGCACCGGCTCGGCGCCACCGACACCATCCCGGACGGGCAGGTCAGCACCCGCCAGCTCGGCGACACCCCGATCGTGGTGTACCGCGAGCAGGACCGGTTCACCGCCTTCGCCGGCCGGTGCGCGCACCAGGGCGGCCCACTCACGGCCGGCATCACCGTCGACGTGGACGGCGCACGGTGCCTGCGGTGCCCGTGGCACGGCAGCGTCTTCCGGCTCGCCGACGGCAGGGCGGTGCGCGGCCCGGCCGGCTCCGACCAGGCCCTGCTGCGCACCCGGGTCCGCGACGGCCAGCTCGAGGCCGCCCGGCCATGACCCACGTCGTCGTCATCGGCGCCACCGGCAACGCCGGCACCGCGCTGCTGCGGAGACTGGGCAATCACGACGTCACCGGTGTAGCCCGCCGACTGCCGGCTCCGAGCGGGCCGTACGCCGGCGTCGACTGGCACGCCTGCGACATAGGCGCCCCCGACGCCACCGGGACGCTCACCGAGCTGTTCCGCGGCGCCGACGCGGTGGTCCATCTCGGCTGGCAGATCCAGCCCAGCCACGACCGCCGGGTCCTGCGCCGCACCAACGTCGACGGCAGCCGCGCCGTCATCGCCGCCGCGGTCGAGGCGGGCGTGCCGAGCCTCATCGCCGCGTCGTCCGTCGGCGTCTACGCACCCGGTCCGAAGAACGACCTCGTCGGCGAGGACTGGCCGGCGACCGGGGTGGCGGCATCGTCGTACAGCAGGGACAAGGTCACCCTCGAGGGCATGCTCGACGCCGTCGAGGACCGGATCCGGGTAGTGCGGCTGCGCCCCGGCCTCATCTTCCAGCGCGACGCGGGCACGGAGATCGCCCGCTACTTCCTCGGCCCGTTCGCTCCGACCCGCCTGCTCCGGTTCGGCCGGGTACCGGTCGTGCCCGCGAACCCCCGGCTCCGGCTGCAGGCGGTCCACGCCGACGACGTCGCCGACGCCTACGTCCGGGCGATCGAGTCCGACGTCCGGGGCGCGTTCAACATCGCCGCGGAGCCGGTGCTCACCCCGAAGGTAGCCGCCACGCTCCTGCACGGCCGCCGCGTCCCGGTGCCGGACGTGCTCCTGCGTGGCGGTGCCGCACTCACCTGGTGGCTGCGCCTGCAGCCGGTGGATGCCGGCTGGGTCCGGCTCGCGTTGAGCGCGCCGCTGATGTCGACCGCCCGCGCCCGCGCCGAGCTCGGCTGGCACCCCACGGTCGACGCCGTCGCCGCGCTGCGCGAACTGATCGACGGCATCGCACACCGCGCCCACACCGACGGCCCGCCGCTGTCCGCCGGCCGCACGCAACCGGGCCGCCCAGCCGCCTTGCTCCGCGGCCGCCTCCCCGGCACCGGCAACCCCTACTGACCTGACGACGCCGACCGCCCCGCCTACGGGCCGGTGCGCGCCCACGAAGGACGAGCATCCGGGCGGCGTCGACGGTGACATTGACCGATCCGGGCGCGGGTGACGAAGCGCTCGATCACGCCTTGGCTCGGACGTCAGACCTGTCGTGGGACTCGCAACGCCGCTCGGGAGCCCGTCGGGTGCCGCGCGCATGCGCGTGTTTCGGCCGTGCGAAGCGCTGGGCGTGCGAGCGAAGCGAGCATTGGGAGTGTGGGGTGAGGATCCCCGACTGCTCTTCCGGCCGTGACGGCCGCCGCGGAAGAAACAGCTAGCACAGGGCACAGCTGGCAAATGTCAAGTATTGACAGAACCCGCTGGAGCGACGAACCTTCACGGCAGGAAGCCTCGCAACCTTCCATCAGAGTCGATTGAGCACGCGCCTCGGCATCGGCGGCCGAGGGCGGTGAACGCCGCACGCCCGCCCACCCCCGAGTAGCCCCAAGCCATCCCCCACAGTGAACGGCCACGCGACGGCGCACCGCCATACGGGTGCGGCCGGCGCTGGTGTTCGCCCCGGGGCACCTGATCGGAGCGTTTGTTGAGAAGACTGCGGTTCAGCACACTGCTGGTGGCGGTCGCGGCGGCGGTCGCCGGCCTGCCCGCGGTGCCGGCCAGTCAGGCCGCGGCGGCCGTGCCGGCGGACCTGACCACGCTGGTCAACCCGATGATCGGCACCCAGAAGGAGGGCAACACCTTCCCGGGTGCGGCGCTGCCGTTCGGCATGGTGCAGGTCAGCCCCGACACCGGCCACGCCACCGGGTACAACTACGACCACACCAAGGTGTGGGGTTTCTCGAACACCCACCTGTCCGGCGTCGGCTGCCCCGTGCAGGGTGAGGTGCCCCTGATGCCGACCGTCGGCGCGGTCAACTCCGCCGACCCGAACACCTACGGGCAGACGCTCAACCACGCCCAGGAGCAGGCGACCGCCGGGTACTACCGGCTCGCCACCCCGAACGGGGTCACCACCGAGCTGACGGCGACGCTGCGCAGCGGTTGGCAGCGGTACACCTTCCCGTCGAGCACGCAGGCGAACGTGCTGTTCAACACCGCGCAGGCGCGGGGCCTCAGCACCGGGGCGCAGTCGTCGTCGATCTCGATCGTCAACAGCGACACCGTCGAGGGGTCGGTGACGACGACCGGGTTCTGCGCCACGGCGCCGGCGCACACGGTGTACTTCTCGGCGAAGTTCAGCCGGCCGTTCGCGTCGTTCGGGACCTGGTCCGGCAGCACGTTCACCGGCGGCAGCCGCACCTCCAGCGGGACCGGCGCCAAGGGCGGCTGGGTCCGCTTCGACACCTCGTCGGACCGGGTCGTCACCGCCAAGGTCGGCCTGTCCTACACCGGGATCGCCGGCGCACAGGCCAACCTCACCGCGGAGACCAGCGCCGCCGGGTTCAACTTCGACACGATCCGCAACACGGCCCGCGACACGTGGAACGCCAAACTGCACAAGGCCGAGGTCGACGGCGGCACGACCGACCGGCAGGTCGCGTTCTACACGTCGCTCTACCACTCGCTGCTGCACCCGAACCTGGCCGGCGACGTGAACGGGCAGTACCGCGGCTTCGACAACGTCGTGCGCACCGCGTCGGGGTACACGCCCTACCAGACGTTCTCGTTGTGGGACACCTACCGCGCGCAGAACCAGCTCGTCGCGCTGCTGGAACCACAGGTCGCCCGCGACTACGGGCTGTCGCTGCTGGCCGTCGACCGTGAGCTCGGCTGGCTGCCGAAGTGGTCCCTGGCCAACACCGAGACCAACACGATGACCGGCGACCCGGTCACCCCGTTCCTCGTCGACCTGTGGGCGCGGGGGCTGCTCAACGGCTACGAGTCGCAGGTGTACGCGGCACTGAAGAAGAACGCGACGGGGGTACCGACGACGACCAACGGCCGCAACGGCAACCCCTACTACGCGTCGCTGGGCTACATCCCGACCGGTGTCACGTGCGCCCCGGTGCTGCCGATGGACCACGACTGCAAGTACCCGACCTCCGCGACGCTGGAATACGCGGCCGCCGACTCGTCCCTGGCGATCATGGCCAGGGCGTTGGGGAACACCGCCGACGCGACCATGTTCGAGGCCCGCGGCCAGAACTACCGCAACCTGTTCGACCCGTCGATCGGCTTCTTCCGCCCCCGCAACGCCAACGGCGTCTGGGGCACGCCGTACTCGCCGACGGACGGCTCGCACACCTTCCACGAGGCCGGCGCGTACCAGTACCAGTGGCTCGTCCCGCAGGACCCGGACGGCCTCGTGTCGCTGCTGGGCGGCAAGACCGCGGCGAACAACCGCCTCGACAGCTTCTTCGCCTACAACAACCTGCTGAGCGACCCGTCCGGGACCGCGCACAACACGTGGGTCAACGGGGCCTACGACTACTACAGCTTCACCACGTACAACCCGAACAACGAGCCGGACCTGCTCGCCCCGTACACCTACCTGTGGACCGGGCAGCCGTACAAGACCTCGACGGTGCTGCGGGCGGCCTACACCCTGTTCACCAACGGGCCCAACGGCGTCACCGGCAACGACGACCTCGGCACCATGTCCGCCTGGTACGTGTTCTCGTCGCTGGGCCTCTACCCGCTGATGAACGGCGCCAACTTCTACGGCGTCAGCACCCCGCAGTTCCCATCGGCGAAGGTCACCATCGGCAGCTACGGCAGCCAGCAGGGCGGCGTCCTCAACATCACCGCGCCGTCGGTCAGCGACAGCAACCGGTACATCTCGACCGCCACCCTCGGCGGCACCGGCTTCACCCGCACCTGGCTGTCGCAGGCCGACCTGGCGCACGGCGGCAACCTCGCCTACACGGTGACGAACACGCCCGGCACGTGGGGCACCGGCGCCGGCGACACCCCGCCGTCGTCGAACCACACCACGCCACCCGCCCCGCAGACGAACCTGGCGCTGGGCAAGGCCACGACCAGCTCCACCCCGTGCGCCGCCGACGAGTCCGCCGCCAAGGCCGTCAACGGCAGCGTCACCGGCGGCAACACCGACAAGTTCTGCTCCACCGTCGCCGGCGCGTTCCTGCAGGTCGACCTCGGCTCGGCGCAGACGGTGAACAAGGTCGTCGTCAAGCACGCCGGCGCCGGAGCGGAACCGGCCAACCTCAACACCAAGGCGTTCAACCTGCAGCTGTCCACCGACGGCAGCACCTGGAGCACGCCCGTCACCGTCACCAACAACGCCGACCCCGTCACCATCCACCAGTTCGGCGCGACGACGGCGCGGTACGTGCGGATGAACGTCACCACCCCGTCGCAGACGACCGACGGCGCGACGCGCGTCTACGAGCTGGAGGCGTACGGCTCGGGCACGGCACCGGTGAACCTCGCGCTCAACCGGCCCGCCACCGGCAGCACCGCCTGCGCCGCCGCCGAAGGCCCCGAGAAGGCGGTCAACGGCAGCACCTCCGGCGGCAACACCGACAAGTTCTGCTCCGGCGTGGCCGGCGCGTGGCTGCAGGTCGACCTCGGCTCCAGCCGGGCGATCAGCCGCTTCGAGGTGGCGCACGCCCAGGCCGGCGGCGAGCCCGCGACCTACAACACGAAGGCGTTCACCATCCAGGTCTCCAACGACGGCAGCACCTGGAGCACGCCGGTGACCGTCACCAACAACACCGCCGCGAACACCACGCACACCGTGAGCGGCGTGTCCGGCCGGTACGTGCGGATGAACATCACCACCCCGACGCAGACGACCGACACCGCGACGCGTATCTACGAGCTGCGGGTATTCGGCTAGAACCTTGTGGGGCGGGGAAACGCCCCGGCACGGTTCCACTGTGGACCGTGCCGGGGCGCCCTGCTGTCAGTGGGTCTGCGGTGTACGGCCGCCGCGGGTGATCCCGTATGCGGTGAACGCGGCGGCGAGGACGCCGAGGCCGAGCATGACGAGCGTGCTGGTCCGGGTGCGGCGCTCGCCGACGGGGCCGGCCGCCGCGGCCGCGGGCGCTGCGGCCGAGCCGGTCGGCAGGCCCATCCGGTCGCCGAACGCCTTCCCGGACGCCTGCTCCGACGTGGTCCCGGAGCCGCCGCGGCCCTTGTCGCGGGCCTTGTCGATGTCGCGGGTCCGGTCTGCGTCGATGGCGTGGCCGGCCTGCGGGGCCACCCGCATCGAGCCGAGCGTGATCCTGGCCGGTGCGGCGGTGACGTCGCGCTTGGCGGAGCCCGGCGTGACGAGGAGCCCGTCGGTGAGGCCGGTGGCCGTCACCGGCGTCGAGGCGGCGCTCGGATCCGAGTCACCCGCGCCGGGCACGCCGATCGCGCGCACCGTGAACGTGTACGCGGTGCCCAGGACCGGGGCCGGCACGTCGCAACTCGTGGCGGCGTTGGAGCGGGTCCGGCAGGTCTTCGTGGCGTCCTCGACGGCGGTCGCCACGAAGTGGTCGACGATGCCGGTCGCGCTGACGTCGACGGTCCACGACACGGTCAGCACCGGCGTGGCCGAGTCGGTGACCGTGACCGTGACCGCGGTCGGCGCCGCGGGCGGCGCGACGGTGACCGGGGCCGCCGCGGCGGGCGGCGCGGCGGCAACGGTGGCCGTGCCGGCGGTGCCGGCGGCGGGTGCCTTGCGGGGCGCCTTCCCCGCGGCCTTGGTCTTCGCCGTGTTCTTGTGCGTGACCCTGTTCCGCTGCGCGGCCACGGCGTTCGCCTTGGCCTTGGCTTTCGCCTTCGCTTTGGCCTTGGCGGTCGACGGGGGCTTCGCCGCCTGCTTGGACTTGGGCTGCGCGGCGACCCTGCCGGCCGAGCGGTCGTTGGCCGTCCGGTCGCCGTCGGCCGCCCGGACGCCGTGCGTCCGCACGGGTGCACCGCCGTCGGGACTCGGCAGGGTCAACTGCCCGAGCCCCGCGAACGCCGTCCCGCCGGTGGCGCCGACGACCGCGATCCCCATGGCCGCCAGCGCGAGACCGGCCCGGACGGTTCGTCCCGCACCGAGCGGGCCACGGCGGGCGGGACGCATGACGGATCTGGTCACCACGGGTATCGGTCCCCTCATTACGGACAAACGCCTACCGAACGCAATCTACCGGTTACTCGGAGTGTCGGGGCGACATTCGGTACCGGTGCTGTGAGAGTGATCGGATCCCCATCCGCTGGGTCGTGACGGCTCGAACGGTCGATCCGGGTGCCGCCGCGGCGCCGATAGGCTGCGGCGGTGAGCATGCCTCCCGACGACGGGCGCCGGCCCGGCCCATGGTCTCCGCCGCCGGGATCCCCGCCCTGGACGCCGCCCGGGCCGACCTCGCGGGGCGCGGGTGCGCTGCCCTGGGTCGTCGGCGGCACGATCCTGGTCGTGCTGCTGTTCCTGATCGGCGCCGCGGTGCTCGTGGTCAGGCTCGGGTCCACTGAGGGCTCGCCGGTCGCCGCCGCCCCCGCCGCCACCGCTGCCACGGCCGCGGGGACCGTCACCGCCGCCGCGCCGCAGACGGTGCCGCCGGGGCTGCCGGAGCGGCCCGAGGCGGCGGCGCCGTCCGTGGCCGTCGAGCGCGCGGAGCTGCCGGCCCGGCCGCTCACCGAGGAAGGCGCGCTGCGGTCGGGCACGCACGGCGCCGCCACCGACGTCACCTTCGTCAACACCCGCCAGGACACCGTCACCGTGCACTGGCTGGACTTCGACGGCAAACGGGTCCGCTACCAGCAGCTGCCGCCCGGCACGCAGTACACGCAACCGACCCACGCCACCCACGCCTGGCTGGTCTGCGCCGCTGACGGTACCCCGGTGGTCCTCGTCGTCGCGGCCGCGCAGCCGGGGCTCGTCACCATCCGATGAGGCCGCGATGCAACCGGCGCCGCGTCCCGGCGGTCAGACCAGCATGAAGCGGATCGGGTTCGGACTGCTCGTCATGATCGTGCTCGCCGGCTGCGGCGGCGACCCGGCCGCCCCACCGGCGGACGCACCGGCCTCCCCGAAGGCGGCGGCGCCGAGCCCGGTCGACCGGCGCTGCGCCGACCCGGACCTCAACGACAAGCAGGTGGCGTTCCCCGGCACCGGCGGCTTCCTGACCGGCCTGCTGCTCGGCACCGGCCGCACCGTGCTCGTCCTGGCGCCGCAGGCCAGCGCCGACGCCTGCTCGTGGCTGTCCTGGGCCCGGCAGGAGAGCACCGCGGGCTACCGCGTCCTCGCCCTCGACTTCGGCGGCGAGGGCCGCTCGCAGCGCGCGCCGGACGGCAAGCCGTCGGGCGACGTGCTGTCGGCCGTGGCGTACGCGCGGACCCTCGGCGCCGAACGGATCGTCCTGATCGGCGCGTCCCGCGGTGGCACCGCGGTCCTGGTCGCGGCGGCCGCCGCCAAGCCGCCGGTCACCGCCGTGGTGAGCCTGTCCGCCCCGGACGCCTACGCGGGGGAGGACGCCGCCGCCGCGGCACCCCGGATCACGGTCCCGGTCCTGTACGTCGCCGCCACCGGCGAGACGTCGTTCGCCGCGGCCGCGCAGACGATGTACGACGCCACGATCGTCCCGGGCCGCCGGATCGCGCTCGTGCCGGGCAGCCTGCACGGCACGTCGCTGCTGACCATCGCCGCCGACGGCGCCCCCGAGGCGGCCAAGGCCGTCACCGACTTCCTGACCACGGTCGCGCCGAACTGACCGTCAGCTCGTGGACCGGGCGCGCAGTGTCAGCGACTGGAACCGCTTGCCGTCCACCGGCACGACGTGGAAGTCGGCGACCTCGAACCGCCGCCGGGCGAACGCCTGCAGCTCCTCGTCGCCGCGCCACGCGAAGAACCGCGGCGGATCGTGCGCGTCGCCGTCCAGGGGACCCTCGCCGGGGGCGGGGCCGGCCCAGACGCCGACGAAGCACAGCCCGCCGGGGCGCAGCACCGCCGCGACCGCGTCCAGGACCGCCGGCAGGTCCCGGTTCGGCACGTGCAGCAGGCAGTTCATCGCGTACACGGCGTCGAACGAACCGGCCGGGAACACCAGCGACAGGAAGTCCCGCGCGTGCGCCTCGAGACCTTTCGCGCGGCAGTACGCCACCATCGCCGGCGACACGTCGATCGCGACGACATCCAGGCCCTGCCCCTGGAAGAACGCGCTGTCCTGGCCGGTGCCCGCGCCGATCTCCAGCAGCCGCCCGCAGCCGCCGGCCCGGAGCCGGTCGAGGAACGCCGCGCGCTCCGTGACCTTCCACGGCTCCTTGTCCAGGCCGTCGCGCCAGCCGGCCCGGGCGTCGTACGCGGCGCGCAGGGGACCGATGACGTCCTGGTACCGAACCTCCATGCGGCCATCATGTCCTGGCCGGACGGGACCGTCCGCCCCGTGCGGCTTGGGACGCCCGGCCGAGACGCTCAGCGGCATGGAAACCATCACCGCGCCCCGCAGCTGGGCGCTCACCGGCGCCCTCGGCGGGCTCGCCGGCGCCGTCGGCCTCTTCCTCGGCGCGAACCTGACCGCCGACGTCGGCGACGGCATCAAGGACAACGCCCAACTCGTCGCCGCGATCGTCGCGCACCGCGACCTCGTCTGGCTGAACCAGGTCAGCTGCGTGCTCGCCGCCGCCTGCCTGGTCGTGTTCGCCGCCGGCCTGTTTCGGCACCTGGCGGTGCAGGAGCCCGCCGGCAGCCTCGTGCCGGCGGTCGCGGCGGCCGGCGTCGGCCTGGTCGCCGTGGCGACGCTCGTCGGCGGCGGGATCTGCACCGAGCTGTACTGGGCGCTCGGCGAACCCGAACGCTGGGACCCGGACACGATCGCGGCGATGGTCGAGGTGTACAACACGACCGCCTGGCTGTGGGCGGGCGCCGGGCTCAGCGCCGCCGCGGTCGCCGTCGGCGGGTTCCGGCACGGCTCGTCCAGCCGGTGGCTGGCCGCGGTCAGCGCACTGCTCGCACTGCTCGTCGCCGCGACCCAGGCGTTTCCCGCGCAGTACGGCGCGCTGTTCCCCGGCGCCCTGTGGGTGCTCGTCGCCGGGCTCGGGCTCGGCCTGCGCAGGACAATGTCCCGGGACGCCGGGACGGTGTGATCGTTAGGGTCTGAGGCGATGCACCGCGCAGCCTGGGCCACCCTCGCCGCCGCGGGCGTGGCGTGCTGGCTGGCCATCAGCAACGGCGCCCCGCCCGCCGGCGTCAGTCATCTGCTGTCCGTCGCCGCCTGCGCGGTGGCGGGCGGTCTGGTGCTGCGGCAGCGGCCGGCCAACCCCCTCGGCCGGCTGCTGCTGCTCAGCGCCGCCTGCTTCGCGCTGCTGGAGGCGTTCGGCCAGTACGCCATCCGCGGGCTCCCGGGCGCGACCGCGGCGGCGTGGCCGCAGACCTGGCTGTGGGTGCCGGCGAACCTCGCCCTGGCGGCGTTGCCCGCGTTCTTCCCGGACGGCCGGCCCGGCCGGTGGATGGGCAGGGCGCTGTGGGCCGTCACCGCGCTCGGCGCCGTCGCCGCGGTCACCGGGGCACTGCGTCCGGGCCGCAACGACCAGGTCGGCCCGGACGGCCTGCCCAACCCGGTGGGCGTCGCCGCGCTGCACCACGTGGCCCCCGTCGCCGAGGCCGCGTTCACCGTCTGCGCCGGGCTGCTGTTCGTGGCCGGCGCGGCCGGGGTCGTCGCCGAGGCGGCCACCGCGACCGGGGTCAGGCGGGCCCAGGCGCGCTGGCTGGCGTACTCGATCGGCCTCGTCGCGCTCGTCGTCATCGGCCGCCTCGCCGCCGGTCTCACCGACGGGCACCCGGACCGGATCTGGCCGGCCGAGGACTCGTGGTGGGACCTTGCCGGCAGCGTCTCCCTCGCGTGCATCCCCGCCGGGATCGGCGTCGCCGTGCTCCGGCACCGCCTGTTCGACATCGACCGGCTCATCAGCCGCACCGCCGTGTTCGTCGTGCTGACCGGCGGGGTCGGCGCCGCGTATCTGGTCATCGTCGGCTACCTGGGCGCCTCGTCCGTGGTGGCCGCGGTCGCCGCCGCCCTCGTCTTCGGCACCGCGCGGCAACAGGTCCAGCGGCGCGTCAATCTGCTCGTGTACGGCGAGCGCGACGACCCGTACACCGTGCTCGCCAGGCTCGGCGAACGGCTGGCGCAGGTCCAGGACCCCCTCGCCGTGCTGGCGACGAGCACGGCCACGGTCCGCGAGGCGCTGCAACTGTCCTACGTGCGCATCGACGCCGACGACGGCCGCACGTACGAGATCGGCAACCGCCCCGCCGACCCCGTGCGGCTGCCGCTCGTCGCCGGCGGCGGCACCGTCGGCGAGCTGCTGATCGGCCTGCGCCCCGGCGACACCACGCTCGGCCCCCGCGACCTGCGCCTGCTCACCGACGTCGCCCGGCACATCGGCCCGGCCGTGCAGGCCGGACGCTTCGCCGCGGACCTGCAACGCTCCCGGGAACACCTGGTGCAGGCCCGCGAGGAGGAACGCCGCCGGCTGCGCCGCGACCTGCACGACGGGCTCGGGCCGACCCTCGCCGGGCTCACCATGCGGGCCGAGGCGGCCCTGGCGGTCGGCGCCGGCCCGCACGCCCAGGGACTCCTCGAAGAGATCGTCCGGGACGCCGAGACCGCCGTCGCCGACGTGCGCCGCCTCGTCGAAGGGCTGCGCCCGCCGGCCCTGGACACGCTCGGCCTGCTCGGCGCTCTCACCGCCCACCTCGCCGGCTGGCCACCCGGCGGGCCGCAGGTCGGCGTCGACGCGCCACGGGAGCTGCCGGCGTTGCCCGCCGCGGTGGAGGTCGCCGCGTACCGCATCGCCGTCGAGGCCCTCGCCAACGCCCGCCGCCACGCGGACGCCACCACGGTCCGTCTGGGATTGTGGCTGGACGGTGGCCGGCTGTGCCTGTCGGTCACCGACGACGGCCGGTCCAGCGGGGCCGCGGCAGGCGTCGGGGTCGGCATGCACTCGATGCGCGAACGCGCCGCCGAACTCGGTGGCACGCTCGACGTGGCGTCGACGGCGACCGGCACCACGGTCACCGCCCAACTGCCGATGGGGGAGGCAACGTGAGCCCGGTACGGGTGCTGATCGTCGACGACCACGCGCACTTCCGGGCGGGGCTGCGGGCGCTGCTCGCCACCACCGACGAGGTCGAGGTCTGCGGCGAGGCGGCCAGCGGCGAGGAGGCGCTCACCGCGCTGCCCCGGTGCCAGCCCGACGTGGTCCTGCTCGACCTCGCGATGCCCGGCATGGGCGGGATCACCGCCACCCAGCGCATCCTGGAGACCAACCCGCACGTGCGGGTCCTGGTGCTGAGCATGGCCGACGACGACGACTCGGTCTTCGCCGCGCTGCGCGCCGGCGCCCGCGGGTATGTGCTGAAGGGCGCCCGCCGCGTCGAGATCATCCGCGCGGTCCGGGTCGTCGCCGACGGCGAGGCGATCTTCGGGCCAGTGATCGCGACCCGGCTGATGGGCTACTTCGCCAACGTCGACCGGGAACCGCCCGCCGCCACGATCCCCGGCCTGACCCAGCGCGAGCACGAGATCCTCACCCTCGTCGCCCAGCACCTGACGAACCCGCAGATCGCCGCCCGGCTCGGGCTGAGCCAGAAGACGGTCCGCAACCACGTCTCCAACGTCTTCGCCAAGCTGCAGGTCGCGGACCGGGCGCAGGCCATCGACCTGGCCCGCGAGGCCGGTCTCGGCTGACCGGCGAGCCGTTCACCGCACACTGCATCAGTCGAGTACTGGCACGTCGACCCCGACGGCCGGCGAGGCGAAGAGCCGGGTCCGCGACCCTTACGGTTCCCTTGAACAACGCCACACGCCGTACACCATGTCCTGAGGCATCTATCCTTCAGCGGTGGACTGGCTCGATTTCGTCGGCTGGGCCGGTTCGGCGGTGCTCGTCTGGTCGCTGTCCCAGGCCCGACTCCTGCGCCTACGGGTGCTCAACCTGATCGGGTCCGTCGTCCTCGTCGGCTACAACGCCGCGCTGAGCGTCTGGCCGATGGTCGGCCTCAACGCGGCGATGACCGGCGTCAACGCCTGGCACCTGTACAAGATCTGGACCACCCGCCACGACGAGTCGATCTACACCGTCGTGCAGGTCGGCACCGATGACACGTTCCTCGCCCACGTGCTGCGCGTGCACTGGTCCGACCTGGCGAAGTTCAACCCGTCGTTCCGCTTCGACGACACCCCCGGGCGCAGCGCGTTCCTCACCATGCGCGGCGACGAGGTCGTCGGCGTGCTCTTCCTGCGCCCCGCCGACGGCGCCGACGGCCAGGGCGTCGCCCAGATCGAGCTCGACTATGTCACGAAACGCTTCCGCGACCTCAGCCCCGGCGAGTTCGTGTTCCGCAGCAGCGGCCTGCTGACCAGCCACGGCTACCGCCGCGTCCTGACCCCGCCCGGCATGCTCGCCCCCTACTACGGCCGGCTGGGCTTCCAGCGCAGCGGCGACCACTACGAGCTGGAGCTGCCCGACCCCCCACGACCGGCCGGAATCGACTAACCTCCCCTGGCTGAGCCAATCGGGGGAGGGGCGTCGCGATGATCGCTGCGCGGGCAAGGGTGGCCGTGGCGCTGCTCGTCGGGTTCTACGTGATGATCGTGGTGGTGCTGGTCGCGGTGCCGGTGGCGGGGTTCGTCGCCACGGTGGCGTGGTCGTCGCGGGGCTACCTCTGGGTGGCGGTGGCGCTCGACCTGATCATCCTCAGCGCGGCGATCCAGGTGTTCGTGGCCCGGCCACCGTCGCCGACCGGGGTGCGGCTCACCGAGACCCGGGCGCCGGAGCTGTGGCACGTGGTGCGCGGTCTCGCGGCGCGGGCCGGCACCCGCGAGCCCAACGAGATCCGCCTCGTCGCGACGCCACGGGTCAGGGTCGTGCAGGAGGCGGGGCTGCTCGGACTGCGCGGCGGCTGGGTGACCCTGGAGATCGGAGCGCCGCTGCTCACGGCCTTGACCGTCACCGAGGCCGCCGCGACGGTCGGCCACGAGCTGAGCCGGTTGACCCGCCGGCACAAGGGCGCGGTCGCCGTCGCCCACCGCGGCCAGGTCATCGTCAACGGCACCGCCGCCGCCGTGCGCAACGCTCTCGTGCAGGCGGTGTTCCTCTGGTACGCCAAGCTGTACACCACTGTCGCCGGCCCGATCGACCGCCTGCTGGACCGCGAGGCCGACGAGACCCTCGTCGCGGTCGCCGGCCGCAACGGCGCGGCGGAGACCCTGCGCCGCACCGCGCTCACCGAGGTGGCGTGGCAGCAGTACCACCGCGAGTACGTCGACCCGCTCCGCGAGCGCGGCTACGTCGCCGCCGACATGTTGGACGGGTTCACCCGGTTCACCGCGGCGCGCGCGACGCCGGACCTGCCGGCGGAGGTGCGGGACAGGATCGCCGCGATCACCGCGGGACCCGCCTCGAGCGTCGCCGCCGACATCCGGCCGGCCGCGGACCTGGTGAGCGAGGAGCGCGCAGAGGTGCTCCGGCAGCTGGAGGTCGGCGCCTTCCAGGACACGGGGTTCCGGGTCATGCCGTGGGAGGAGCTGTCCGCGCGGGCCGCGACGAACGCCGCCCAGCTCGCCGCGAACCGCCTCCTGGAGCCCGCCGGCGGCGACCCGCACCTGGTGCTGCGCCTGCTGGCCGACGGCCAAGCGCCGCTGGAGGCCGGCCTGCCCGAGGCGCTGCGCGGCCTGATCGCGGTGACCCTTCTGGACGCCGGCGCCGCCACCTGGCGGCACCCGTGGACCGGCCCGGCCCAGCTCATCGACCGCGACGGCAACCCCGTCCCCCTCGACGACCTCACGGCCCGCGGCCTGAACCCGGCCACCGCCACCACCCTGGCATCCGACCTCACCCGCGCGGCGGCCCGTTGACAGCTGTGACCGTGATTCGCTGACGACGCGGGGCTCAGTCGTCCTTCGGGGCGGGCATGCCGGCGGTCTCGGCGGCGAGGCGGGCGTGGCCGTCGAAGAGGGCGTCGCGGCCCGCCTCCTCGATCCAGTCGAAGTGGCCATAGGCCTCCAGGGCGGCGAAGCCGTGCAGCGTCGACCAGGTGTGCAGCATCGCCTGGAACGTCTCGGCCGGGATGTCGGTGCCCTGGTGTGCGTTCTTCTGGGCGGCGCAGGCGGCGATCGCCGGGTGGACGTCGCGCAGCCGGGGCGGGGCGAGCACCCCGAGCGCCAGGGCCTCGAGGAACAGCTGCGACAGCTGTGACATCGCCCGCTGGGCGGCCTCGGTGGTGGGGCCGTCGACGGGTGCGGTGTAGCCGGCCACGGGCAGGCCGAGGATCAGCGCGAACTGCTGCGGCTCCTGCCGGGCCCACTGCCGGTAGGCGCGGGCGACGGCGATGAACCGGCGGCCGATGTCGTCGTCCGGGACGGCGTCGCGTGCCTCCGCGACGTAGCGGCCGAGGTCGTCGTAGGCGCCGGCGATGAGTGCGCTGAGCAGCTCGTCGCGGTCGGCGAAGTACCGGTAGAGCGCCGGTGGCGTCATCTCCATCGCGCGGGCGATGTCGGCGAAGCGGAAGTCGACCGTGCCGGTCTCCCGCATGTGGGTAAGGGCGGTGAGCTTGATCTCCTCGATGGTGGCCGCCCGCGCCTTCTCACGTCGTGGTGCCGACCGCGCTGGCGTGCTCATGAAGTCCTCCAGATGACCGTTGCGTTAAGCATCGTTACAGAAGTGAAGCCGCTTGACAAGTGATGCGGCGTCGTGTTTGTTAATAGTCGTAACGCTACTGATGCCCATTCACTGCTGCGCCCAAACCAAGGCAGGGACACCATGACCGAGCCCGTCACCGTCTCGAAGGAACCCGACCTCCCGAAGCCCGAGCCCGGCCCGCTCGGGCGGCTCGCCCGGGTCACGTACCGGCGCCGCGGCCGCACCCTGGTCGCCTGGATCGTGGCGCTCGTCGCGGCCGTCGCGCTGTCGATCTCCTTCGGCGGGGAGTTCGCCGCCGACTACTCCGCGCCGGGCTCGGACTCCAAGGCCGCGCAGCAGCTGCTGGAGCAGAGCTTCGCCAGCCAGTCCGGCGCCACGGTCTCCGTGGTCATCCGCGCCGACGGCGGCGTGGCCGCGGCCAAGACCGACGTGCAGGCGCTGCTGGCCAAGCTGGCCACCGCGGCGCACGTCGCCGGCGTCGCCGACCCGTTCCAGAAGCCCGGCGGGATCTCCGCCGACGGCCGGACCGCGATCGCCGACCTGCGCCTCGACGTGGTCAACCCCGACGACATGCCGGTGCCGGACAGCCAGCGGCTGATCGACATCGCCGGCGAGTTCGACCGGGACGGTCTGACCGTCGCGCTCGGCGGGCAGAGCATCCAGCGGGCGGAGCAGGGCGCGATCGGCTCCGAGGGCATCGGCCTGGCCGCCGCCATCATCATCCTGCTGCTCATGTTCGGCTCGGTGATCGCGGCCGGCCTGCCGGTCCTCGTCGCCGTCGCCGGGCTCGCCGTCAGCAGCACGCTGACCGGGGTGCTCATCAACTTCGTCGACGCGCCCGACTGGTCCACCTCCCTCGCCACGATGATGGGCATCGGCATCGGCATCGACTACGTGCTGCTGATGGTCACCCGGTTCCGCGAGTGGCGGGCCGCCGGCCTCGACCCGGAAGCCGCGACCGTCGCCACGCTGGACACCGCGGGCCGGTCCGTCATGGTCGCCGGCAGCACCGTCGTGGTCAGCATGCTCGGCCTGTTCGCGATGGGCCTGTCCTTCATGCGCGGCGCCGCCCTCGTCACCATCCTCGGCGTGGTGGTCGTGCTGGCCGCCAGCGTCACGCTGTTCCCGGCGCTGCTGGGGTACCTCGGCAAGCACGTCGACCGGCTCCGCCTCCCGCTCGGCCGCCGCGCCCCGGTCACCGTCGCCGCCGGCGGGCACGTCGAACCCGGCCGCGGCTGGCTGCGCTGGAGCGCCATGATCCAGCGGCACCGCTTCGTCTCGGCCCTGCTGGGCGTGGCGATCCTGCTCGCGCTCGCCGCACCGTTCCTGGGCGTCCGCTTCGGCTTCCCCGACGCCGGCAACAACCGCGCGGAGACCACCACCCGCCAGGCGTACGACCTCGTCGCCGAAGGCTTCGGCCCCGGCGCCAACGGCCCGCTCGTCCTGGCCGTCCAGCTGCCCGGCACCGGCGACCGCGCCGCGCTGGACAAGCTCGCCGCCGCGCTGCCCGGCGTCGACGGCGTGGCCGCCGCGATGCCCGCGCAGGTCAACCAGGACGGCACGACCGCGGTCGTCACCGTCCTGCCGCGCACCGGCCCGCAGGACGCCCGCACCGAGGACCTCGTCGAGCGGCTGCGCGACATGCTGCCGCAGACCCTCGCCGGCACCGGCGCGAGCGTCCACATCGGCGGCGTCACCGCCACCGCCATCGACAGCACCGCCAACATCGCCCGGCGGATCCCGCTGCTCATCGGCGGCGTGGTGCTGCTGTCCATGCTGCTGCTCCTGGTCTCCTTCCGCAGCGTCGCCGTCGCGGTCAAGGCGGCCGTGATGAACCTGCTCTCCGTCGCCGCCGCGTACGGCGTGGTCGCGCTGGTCCTGCAGGGCGGCTGGGCCGGCCGGCTGGTCGGCATCGACACCGAGACGCCGCTGCCGGCCTTCGTGCCGGTGCTGATGTTCGCGGTCCTGTTCGGCCTGTCCATGGACTACGAGGTGTTCCTGGTCAGCCGGATGCGGGAGGTCTGGACGCGCACCGCCGACAACGGCCGCGCCGTCACCGACGGCCTCGCCGGCACCGCCCGCGTCATCACCGCCGCGGCCGCCATCATGATCGCGGTGTTCGCCGCCTTCATCCCGAGCCCCGACCTCGTCCTGAAGGTCATCGGCGTCGGCATGGCCGCGGCGATCCTGCTCGACGCGACCGTCGTGCGCCTGCTGCTGGTGCCGGCCGTCATGCACATCCTCGGCCGGGTCAACTGGTGGATGCCGGCGTGGCTGGTCCGGGTCCTGCCCGAACTCCACGTCGAGGGCAAGGCCCACGAGCACCTGCCCGCCGAGCCCAAGGAACTGGTCACCACGGGCTGACCGTCCACAGGAGAGGGTGCGGAGGCGGGATGCCTCCGCACCCTTTTCGCGTGCGAACCGGGCTGCGGGGCGGGCCGGCCGCCGTGTCGGCGACACGGCCCGGACCTGAGGGGCGTCAGCCCTTCGTCGAGCCGAGGGACAGCCCGGCGATGAACTGCTTCTGCAGCGCCACGTAGACGATCAGCGTCGGGATGGCGGCGATCAGGGCGGCCGCGGCGATCATGTTCTGGTTGGCGACGAACTGGCCCTGCAGGTTGGCCAGCGCCGAGGTGACGGGCCGCTTGTCGCCGGTGGAGATCAGCGTGATGGCCCAGAAGAAGTCGTTGTAGATCCAGGTGGTGAGGAGGGTGGCGAGTGCGGCGAGGGCGGGCCGGCACAGCGGCAGGGTGAGTCGCCAGTAGCGGGTCCAGACGCCGGCGCCGTCGACGATGGCGGCTTCGTCGAGCTCTGTCGGTAGCGTTTTCATGTAGTTGCTGAGGACGAAGACGCAGAAGCCGAGTTGGAAGGCGACGTTGATGGCGATGAGGCCGAGGTAGGAGTTGTACATGAGGCCGCTGGTGCTGAGCCAGTGGGGGAGTGGGATGGCGAGGTAGAGGCGGAAGAGTGGGGTGATGATGACCTGTTGGGGGAGCAGGTTGCCGGCGGTGAACAGGATCAGCAGTGCGATGTTGAACCGGAACCGCAGCCGGGACACCACATAGGCGAACGACGCGGCGAGGAACAGCGTCAACAGGACCGCCGGCACGGTGACGATCAGCGAGTTGAGGAAGAAGTGCCACATGTCGGACTGGGTCCACGCGGCACGGAAGTTCTCCAGCGTCAGGCGGTCCGGCAGCGACACGTACCCGTGTGCGTTGGTGTCGGCGATCGGCCGGAGCGCCACGTACAGCGAGAACAGCACAGGCGTGAGCCACAGCGCGATCATGACGAGCATGAACGCCTGTGCCGCGGTGCTGCCGAGCCGGGACGGTTTCATGTCGGAGCATCCTCACGCCGGAACGCCTGCCAGAGAAAGATCGTGATCGGCACGAGGGAGATGGCGAGCAGGATGACGCCGAGGGTGGAGCCGAAGCCGATGCGTTGGGTTTCGCCGACGATGTTCTGAGTGACGGCTACCGACAGCAGTTCGAGGCCTTTGAGTGGGTTGCCGCCGGAGGTGATGTACACGAGGTCGAACGCACGGAGTGATTCGATGACGGTGACGACCATGACGACGATGTTGATGGGGCGCATGGCGGGGAAGACGACCCGCCAGAACGTCTGCCACGCGGTGGCACCGTCGACGAGGGCGGCCTCGCGCAGCGCCGGGTCGACGGCCTTGAGTCCCGCGAGGTACAACACCATCACGTAACCCGCCTGCCGCCAGCTTGCCTCGACCAGCAGCGCCCACAGGTTCAGCGAAGGGTCGCCGAGCCAGTCGATGAGGTTGTTGTCCGCGGTGCGGCCGAGGACGGAGTTGATGAGGCCGTAGTTGGGGGAGTAGATGAGTTCCCAGATGATGCCGATGAGGGCGAGGGACAGCATCACGGGTAGGAACAGGATGCTCTGGTAGATGCGTGAGCCGCGGATCCCTCGGTCGATGACGACGGCGAACAGCATGCCGAGTGGGGTGGCGAAGCACACGAAGACGAGCAGCCAGATGATGTTGTGCCGGACCGCGGGCCAGAAGTCGGGGTAGGTGGTGAACGCCTGCTCGTAGTTGCGTACGCCGTTGAGGCAGCCGGGTTGCGGGATGCCGGGGACGGATGGCAGCGAGTCGCAGGACTGCAGTTGCACGCCGCCGACGCCGGTCCACTTGGTGAACGACAGCCCGACCGACGCGAGCGCCGGCCCCCAGATGAGGGTCGCCTCGAGCAGTAAGGGGATACCGAGCATCGCCGCCGCGACGAGGACGTCGCGGCGGGTGAGGAGCCGGCGGCGCCGCTTCACTTGGTGAAGATCGTCTTGGCCTGGTCCTCCGCGCTCTTCAGGATGGAAGAGGCCGTGTCCATCGTCGGTGCGTCGATGAACGTCTGGATCGCCTTGATCATCACGGTGGCCATGTCGGGGACGGTGTCGCGGTCCATGAACTGCGACACGTTCTGGCACTTCGCGATCTCCGCCACCGACTTCTTCTGGATCTCGTTGTAGGTCGGCGCGACGAGCCCGTTGGCGAGTCCGACGTCCCAGTGGTCGGTCTCCAGGAACTTGGTCTCGGCGGCGGCGGTGCCGATGTACTGCAGGACCGCCTTCGCGGCGGCGGGGTTCTTGCCCTTCTTCGGCAGCATGAACCCGTCCGTCGGGGCGTCCATGTACTTCTGCCCGTGCGCGGGGTTGATCACCGGGTAGGGGAAGAAGTCGAGGTCGGCGAGGTTCGCGGGCGCATAGTTCGCGGCGACCTGGTTGGAGCCCTGGAACATCATGCCGGCCTGCTTGTTCTCCAGGGCCTTCGCCGCGTCCTGCCAGGTTCTGCCGTTGGCCCCGTTCTGCGTGTACGGCATGATCTGCCGCCACTGGTCGAACACCGCCAGCACCCGCGGGTCGGTCCACGGCGCCTCGTGCTTCATCAGAGACGTGTGGAACTCGAAGCCGTTGATGCGCAGGTTCAGGATGTCGAAGGTGCCCAGCGCCGGCCAGCCGTCCTTCTCCGCGAACGCCAGCGGCACCAGGCCGTCGGTCTTCATCCGCTGGCACAGGGCGACGAACGCGTCCCAGGTCGTCGGCACCTGGTAGCCCTTCGCGGCGAAGACGCTCTTGTTGTAGAACACGACCCACGGATAGTTGTACAGCGGCACCAGGTAGTAGTGCCCGTCGATGCCCTTGGAGAGGCTCTTCGCGGCGTCGTTGAACGTGCCGCCGATCTTCTCCCACACGTCGTCGATCGGGGTGAGCAGCCCCTGCGCGGCGAAGAACTGCAGCCGGTACCCGGCGAACCAGGTGGCCAGGGAGTCCGGCGTGCCCTGCAGGTAGCTGCTGATGTTGTTCTGAAACGTGTTGTGGTCGGTGGTGTTGACGGTGATCGGCACCTTGGTCGATTCCGTCGCGGCGGCGGTCAGCGCGGCGAACGCGGTCTTGGTGGCGTCGTCGGAGTAGTTGGAGCCGAACGTGATCGGGTCCGTGGGCGAGCCGGCGTCACCGGTCTTGTCGTCGTCGCCGCTGCAGGCGGTGAGGAATGCCGGCGCCCCGAACAGGGCGGCCGCCCCGGCGAGGCCCTGCAGCGCGGAACGGCGGGACATTCGCAGGTCTGTCATGGTCGCCTCCTGGCGGGGATGGGCGAGGCCGGCGCGGCACACCGTGCCGGAGGTTTCCAACAACTTCCAACTCGGATGCTCACAACCAATCACAGCAAAACGGTTCGCGGCCGGTCGTGTCAAGGATCGAAATGGATCACTTTGATAAAGGTCTGCGCCTGCTGTCGGGTAGCCGTACCTAGACCGTTGTGAGTACTGGCACGCATCCCCGGCGGCTGCCGGCACGGCAGAGTGTGCGCATGCATTCTTCGCGCGGTGGCAGCATGGTCCGATGGTGGGCGACGGTCGTGGTGGGTGCCGCGGCCGCGCTGCTGTTCGCGTGGCTCGGCCGGGTCGCGGGCGTGTCTCTGCAGACCCTGGTGACGATCGGCGCCGGCCTGGCCGCGCTGATGTGGACGATCGTGCTGGTCACCTGGCCGTGGAACCTGTACTTCGAGGCGCGCCAGGTCACCGCCGAGAACGCCGCCTCCCGCGGGCGCGGCATCACCGTGCCGGCGGCGAGGGACGACGAGGCGAGACGGATCGCGCGGTGGATGCTGCGCTTCGCGATCGGCGGGCACGTCGGCACCGCCGCCGTCACCGCCGGGTTCGCCTACGTGTCCGGTGAGCTGTTCGGGTACTACCTGGCCGGTTTCTACCTGCTGTCCACGATGGTCCGGCCCGCCGCCGCCTGGTTCGGCCACCTGCGGGACCGGCTCACCTCGCTGCGGCGGGAGAGCACCCACCCCCGCGACGACGTCGTGACCCTGCACGCGACCGTGCAGTCGCTGACCGACGCCGTGGAGAAGGTCCAGCGGGAGCTCGACGACGCGCGCACGGCCGCCGCCGAGGACCTCGAGCGACTGCGCCGGCAGGCGACGACCGACCTGACCCGGCTGGAGGACGCGCAGGCGGTCGACCGGGCCGCGGCCCGCGACCGCGACGAGGCGCTGAAGGGCCGCATCGAGCAGATGGCGCGCCGGATCGAGGGGACCCTCGACGGCATCAGCGACCACCAGGAGCTGCTGACCGGGATCCGGGCCCTGGTGCGGATGATCAGGACGGATCCCGCGTAGCCCCGGCCGTCACCTCGCGGTGCCACGCGCTGACGACGGCCGGGAAGTCGGGGTGGCCGCCGTCGGCGAGGTGCCGCAGCTTGTGCCGGGCCAGGGCCATGCCGAGGCGGACACCGTCGTACAGGTGGGCGCCGCCGTCGGTGAGGGCACCTGCCAGGACACCGGCGGCGTAGACGTCGCCCGCGCCGGTCGCGTCCAGGACCAGGTCCGTGGTGAGGATCTGCTGCGGGTGGAACCGGGCACGCAGCAGCGGACCGGAGCGGGTGAACGTGGTGACCCCCGACGGGCGTTTGACGTGCACGACCCGGCCCGGCCGGCCGACCCGCAGGATGCGGTCCGCGGCCCACGTGTCGTCGCCGGTCGTGCCGAGGGCCTGCAGCTCCCGTTCGTTGAGCAGCACATGGTCGGCCATGGTGGCCAGCGCCGTGACCGGCACGGAGCGGCTCCCCGCCCACACGTGCCCGGGGTCGAACGACAGCACCGTCTCCGGGCTGCGGTCGCGGACCGCGGCGAGGACGTCGGCGAGCACCGCCGGGGTCCGCGCGTCCAGGAACGACGTCACGTGCACGATCCTCGCCGCCGACAGGTACCCCACGACCTCCTCGAAGCGGGACTCCAGGTGCTCGGCCATGCGGTCGTTCGCACCCGGATGGACCAGCAGCGTGCGCTCGCCGTCCTCGACCAGCGACAGGCAGACGCCGCTGAGCTCGCCGGGTGCGTCGCGCAGGTGCTCGGTGTCGACGCCGAGCCGGTGCAGCCGCTCCGCGACCGGGGCGCCCGGCACCGGCAGGCGGCCGGCCACGCCGACGTAGCCGAGCCGCAGCCCGGCGCCGGTGTGCGCGAGGGCGGCGATCGTGTTGTACGCGGAACCGCCGACGGCGACCCGTACCGCGGCCGCGCGGACCGTCCGCATCGCCGCGTCGACCGTCGCCGCGCCGACCCGGCACTCGGCGCCCCAGTCGACGGAGCCACGCAGCAGGGTCCGCGCGGCGGGCGTGACCGGGGCGATCGAGTCGAGGTTGAGCGCCCCGACCCCGACGACGTCGAACCTGAATCCCACCCCGGTCAGCTGCCCGCCGCGACCGGTGTCGCGGCCGCTCCACGGACGCGGGTGGGTGCGGCGGGGTCGAAGGCCGCCTCGACCGCGACCCGTTCCATCTCCACCGCGAGGGTCCAGATGTCGGCCGGGGCGAACCGGTGCGTGTCGGCGCAGATCGACACGTCCACGGCGTCGGGCGCGGCGTCGACGCTGATGTTGAGCGCGGCGTCCAGCACGTCGACCTTCCGGTTCCACCAGCTCGTCGAGCGCGGCAGCGCGTCGGCCAGCCGCTGCGGCGTCGCCACCTCCCCGGCCTGCGGCGGCGCGCCGTCCCGGGTCCGCCGGTCGTTCACGATGACGTCGAAGTCGACGTCGCCGCGGTCGGCCCGCACCCGCTCCAGCGTCGCGGTCAGCGCGACCGGGTCGTAGTGCCCATGCATGTAGGCGTTCGTCGCCGCCGTCCAGGCCCGCCCGACCACCTCGTCGAAGGTCGCGTCGACCACGTCGACGGCGCAGAGGCTCAGCTGGGCCAGCTGGCTGACCGAGTCGGCGCAGCCCGGCCGGAACCGGTTGCTCACCACCAGCTGTGCCACGCTCGGGCTGCGGCCGGTCAGCCTGGCCAGGGCAACGGCGTAGGCGGCGAGGACCACATAGCCGACCCCGGCGCCGGTGCGCTGCGCGATCAGCTGCATGGCCAGGTGCATGGCCGGCGAGCGGTGCGTGATCTCCCAGTACCGCGGCTCGCGCGGATCGCCGGACCCGCCGAAGCGCTCCGCCGGGATCGTGCGCAGCAGCTGCTCCCAGTGCCGCAGCGACTTGTCGCTCTGCCGCCGCCCGGACGGGGTGTTCTGCTTCGCCGCCAGTTCGAGCGGGGTCAGACCCGGCACCGGCGCGGCCGTCGTCCCCGTCACGGGGTCCATCTCGGCCATGTCCCGCACGATCGCGTCGATGCCGAACCCGTCGACGGCGACGTGGCAGTACAGCACGACGACGTGCGTCACCGCCCCGCCGTGGCGTACCACACCCATCCGGACCGGCCACTCGGTCTCGTAGGCGAACGGCGCCTCGTATCGCAGGCGCAGCTCCTCGGCGGCGGCGGCGGGATCCTCGTCGGTGTCGACGACCTCGAGCGTCAGCTCGCCAGACTCGGACACGACCTGCCGGGTGCTGCCGTCGGGCTCGAACCGCAGCCTGGTGCGCAGCGCCTGATGGCGGCTCACCAGGTAACGCAGCAACGTCTCCATGTCCCGCACCGACGTGCCCGCCGGCATCGGCACCGTGCCACCGATGTTCATGCTGAGCCCGGTGCGGCGCATGGTCTGCCAGATCCCGAGCTGCGCCCAGGTCAGGTCGGCGACCCCGGAGCCCTCTCCGTGAAACGGCACGAGGATGCGACTTGTGCTACTGCCCATCGCTATTCCCTTCTCATGACCGCCCAGGGAAATTGTGGACGTGCATTTGAAGAAGTCAATGGGCCGTACGGCGGTCCGGCGCGCCCCCGTGCCGGGCGGTCCGGTCAGGGGGCGATGGAGGCGCGGCGGGCGGCGCGGGAACGGCGCAGGCCCAGGATGCCGATGACGATCAGGAGCGCGCCGAACACGCCGATGCCGGCCACGATCATGGTCAGGTCGCGCAGGGTCAGGTCGGACATGAAGGAGGAGCCGCCCGAGCCGCCCGCCGGCACCGCATAGGCCGCCGAGGGCAGCGCCGTCAACACCACGAGTGCCACCGCCGGCACGACAACCCACCGCATTCGTCGCAACATGGCGGCAAGTCTGCCAGCCGCCGGCCCGTCGCGTCACCCGGCGCCCATCCGGCGCGGGGAAGGCCATCACCCGGCCGTTACCAGGGGCGGAGAAGATCGTCACCCGGTGCCGTGGACGCCGTCACCCGCCGTGAATCACCCGGCGTGGTGCGGGCTCCCGCGTGGTGCGGGCTCCCGCGCGGTGCGCGGTGGAAGCCGTCAGCCGGTGGGAGCCGTCAGCTGGTGGTGCCGTCACCCGGAGGTGAGGTCGGCGGCGGTCGGCAGGGCGGTGCGGGCGCCGACGGCGCGGGTGGCGAGGGCGCCCGCGAC